>JBBQRJ010000503.1:0-3838 GCA_038214955.1 Aggregatilineales bacterium
ACAGGCTTTACCGGTTGGGAGTCTGCATTTGGCTGATTTGGGGTTCTTCAAGTTAGAACGGTTTCAGCGCTGGGAAAAACAAGGGGTGTATTGGCTCAGCCGCTACAAGGCAGGGGTGAACTTATACGATGCGTGTGGACAGATATTGGGTGCATTTCAAGTTAGTGCAATCAGGCTGCATTCCAGAGGGCATCAAAGTCCTCGCCTAAGACAGCGGCGCGAATGACCAGCATGTGGTCAACGTGGTTAGCCTCCCAACGCATCCCGGTACCGGTCAAACGCTGTTTGAACTGCTTGACACCAACTTTCAACGGTGTCAGAGCCAATGGGGAAGCCTTCCTCACGAAACTCAAGATATTGCATGCGCCGTTGGTGGCGTTCGAAGTAGCCTGCCAGATCGCCGTGTGTGCGTTGCTGTTCGACATAGGTTTGCAGACGTTGCCTGTGTCGCTGGCTTTGACGCCAAATACTGCTGGCAGGAATGAGCCGCTCCCCAATCCGTGCAAACACCTGTTCGCACTGCGTGTAGGGGAGTACCCCACTCAGCCACACCCTCTGTTTCCCTATCTCGTTGCTGTACACGCTTTCATTCATTCCCCATTGCTCATCTTGGGGGAAAACACCCGGCACCGCACTGCGGGCAGACATAATAGACACGCTCAACCTCCACCTCGCCACGGATTGTCACCACGCGTTTCTTGCGTTTCCCCCGCCGTGACAGGCGCTTTTGACAGTGTGGGCATTGAAGTTCAGCCGGACGCGGCGGCTGGTGCGTCTCGATGAGGTGCTGCAAACTCGCCTGCATGATTGCCTGTCCCATCACCTCGGTGGCTTTTTCCATGTCACTGAGCGTCAGATCGGTGACTTCTGGTAGCTCATCCAGCTTATGCTGCTTTAGCCCAACCCTTTTTGCACCAAAGTGAAATGCACCCCATTTAGGGCAAACAGTTGTGTCCGAAGGGCAAACGGCATGATAATGTGTTAAATGATCAATGAGGAGAACAGCTTATGTGGCTCAGTTTGCAGAAACAGGCTGAAATTCGTAATCAGTGGTTGAAGCAGCGACTTGACACCGTTTTACCGGAAATCATGCGCCGGGACAACTTATCCATGTGGATCGTTTCGGCGCGGGAATATAACGAAGACCCTGTGCTGATGACGATGCTGCCCGAACCTGCAATGGGCGCAAGACGACGCACGATTTTAGTATTCGCTTTTGATAATGATGGCAACTTTCAGAAATTGTCGCTGGGGCGTTATGGCTACCCCGGCTATTATGATCAGGAATGGGATCCCGCTAAAGAATCGCAGTCAGATGCGCTTCAACGGGTCGTGAAAGAACTCAACCCCGAAAGTATTGGTATCAACACCTCGGCGCTGAGCGGATTTGCTGATGGTTTAAGCCACTGCGAATACGATGGCATGATGGGCGCGTTAGGCAGCTATACGCGCCGTGTGCGAAGTGCGGAACGAGTCGCGGTAGGCTGGTTGGAGCGTCGCAGCCCCGCTGAACTCACAGTTTATCCCAAACTCGTTGATATGGGGCATACGCTGATCAAAGAACTGTTCAGCCGTGATGTCATTCAACCCGGAATCACGACGACGGATGAGGCGGTCTGGTGGCTGCGCGAACGTATGTTAGCGATGGGCGTTAAGGCGTGGTTTCAGCCGACGGTTGAGATTCAGTATCCGGGCAGCAACCTTGCACCTGCTCCCGGCATGGATAAACAAGCGGCGCGTACTTTGATCCTCCCCGGCGATTTGCTCCATGTCGATGTTGGTTTTAACGCGCTCGGCTTGACCACCGATCAACAACAGCACGCATATGTCCTGAAACCGGGCGAAACAGAAGCCCCCGCTGGGCTGCGGATCGCGCTTGAGCAGGGCAACCGCTTGCAAGAGATCGTCATGGAACAGATGCAGATCGGGCGAACGGGTAATGAGGTGCTGCGGGCGGTACGTGAACAGGCATTCACTGAATGGATTCAGCCTTCGGTTTACAGCCACCCGCTTGGCACACATGGTCATGCGGCGGGTCCAACGATTGGCTTGTGGGATAATCAGCAGAATGTGGGCGGTTTGGGCGATTATCCGCTGTATGACGACACCTGCTATTCGATTGAGCTGAATATCCAATATGCGCTGCCAGAGTGGGATCATCAGTACGTGCGGATTGCGCTCGAAGAAGATGCCGTGTTGACGAAAGGCAAAGCGTCGTTGCTATCGGGACGGCAAACGGAATTTCATTTGATTTAAGGGGAAATAACAACCTCACCCCCGACCCCCTCTCCCGAAAAAGGAGAGATAGCCTCACCCCCCGACCCCCTCTCCCGAAAAAAGGAGAGATAGCCTCACCCCCCGACCCCCTCTCCCAAAAGCAGGAGAGGGGGAGATAAATTGCGACTTTTAGGTTAAATATACGTATAGTAATGAGACGCAATGTAAACCAAAGTAATGCAGAGGTATAAGCAAGTTGCCTGACAACAATCAGCCTGACAAGCCAAAATTTCGGTTAGGCGATGATGGAGAGCTTTACAACGACGATAACCCCACTGAACCTATTCAAAAACTGAAACGGAAGGCGAAACCGAGTCCAAATTCGCGCACGCCGATCATCCTTGGTTTGATCGTTGTGCTGTTGATGCTGGTGGGGTGCTTGCTGACGCTCAACCTGATCAGCAGTCGGCTCACCCGTGTTATACCGACGCCTGTTGTCCTCGTGGCGACCAGTACGCCGCGCCTATTGCCGACCCTGCTACCGAGTGTAACCCTTGTCCGCACGGCTTTGCCGACGCTTACGCCGACTCTGGTGGTCACGCCGCCGACTATTGGCATTGGTGAACGTCCGCGCTGCACAGGGATCGGCGGGAATGAGCGCATTGTGTTTGATACGGTGTACGGTGACGACAACCGAGAAATCTATCTGCTTGACCTAAGCCAAGACCCTGACAGCAATATTTGTCGGCTGACGGATAATCCACTGCCCGATATTGATCCCGTGTGGCATCCGAATGGGCAACGGGTACTGTTTAACCGGAACGGCGATTTATGGCTTGTTGATGGGTCGGGGGTTGACCTTGCGCCTTCGATCACGGGAAACGATGGGCAGTGGGACGAAAGCGGCGATTGGACCGTGTTTGCGGGTGCTGTGAGCGGGAATATTGAAGTCGCGCTCTTGGATGGATCGCAGCGGCGGTTGGTCAGCGATATGCCGTTGTGGGATGAGTATGAGCCGGACTGTTGTGGTTTAGCCCTGTTACCCCTGCAAGCCGTGATCGCGTTTGCGAGTGCGCCGCGCCAAGGTGAACAGATTGGCACAAGCAACGCGAATGAGCGGGAAATCTTTACGGTCAATGCCGATGGTACGGGGCGCACACAGCTTACAAACAACAGTGTTGATGATAATGAACCGGATTGGTCGCCGGGGGGCAACCAGATTGTGTTCACGCATGGGCGCTACGGCTTCAATACCGACATCTGGAGCATGAATGCAGACGGATCGAACCCTATTCAATTGACCGAAGATGACGCCACTGATCACAGCCCGCGTTGGCTCCCGGACGGACGGATCATGTTTGTGTCGGAACGAGGACGGGCGGGCGCAATTTACGTGATGAACGCGGACGGGTCGAATGTTCAAGCGATCACCGCGCCGTTGGGTGTGCTGACGTTCGATTATTGGGCGCAATAAACCCCACGCCTCACCCCCAACCCCTCTCCCGAAAAAAGGAGAGGGGAGTTCAAAGAGATGCGCGGGGAGTGCCTAATCTCGAAAGGACGGACGCGGTGTATCGCGTCCCTACAGGCAGATTTTCGTAGGGACGGAAACTGTTCCGTC
>JBBQRJ010000504.1:0-3830 GCA_038214955.1 Aggregatilineales bacterium
GTCGAACACGCTAACGCCGAACCCTTTAGACTTCAGGTATGACGACAGGTATAGAATCCCAAGCGGCGGGTAGGGCTTCATCACCTTTTGTTCGTGCGGGTCTTCATACATGAAATACCCGTGAGCAAGCAGAATGTCCATGTTTCTAGCCGACTTCAAAACCAGTTATTTGCTGGAGGTGGCGTAACACAATTTGGTACGCTTCCGGGTCAACCATGCGGGTAATCATATGCACCGCACCATCGGCATGAATTTCGACAAACGCTTCATGCGGTGTATCAACGTGACGGAAACGGGTTGCGTGTTCGATGTTGAAAATTTCTATCGTGCTGTCGTTGGGTGTGTACTTGATCCATGTGCCGGTCATCGTCATTTTCTCCTATTTGTTCTTAGATACCAGTGACTCGAATAGACGAACAACCCAGCGAATGGGGTCAAACCCTGATGGGGGCGGCGGCGGTTCTTGCTGAGTTTCGGCACGGATGCGATCCCGCATTTCGCGCATCGTCAAAATCGGCGTTTCGTCAGAAATGTTGTTAACAGGTTCTACCCGCTGAGGACGTGGCTTTGGCGTCGGTTTATCAACAGGGACAGGAGTCAATCGTTCCTGTGGACGTTCACCAAGCACGACGGGATTCGTATCATCAAGCGAGGGCGGGCGAATTGCCATTGAGGGCGATGCGATTTCGTCCTCGTCATCCCAAGGAAAGTTGGTTACGACCCCCGTTTTTTGCCCTGTTGCCCGGCTGCGATAGGCGGGCAAGTCAGTATTGAAGTAGCTCACGATGTCAACCGCGATCTCACGAGCATCGAACTCGCCAAGGACGCTCGAATTTGTGCCAAAAGCGAACAGCGGCGGCGTTGAATAAGGGTGATGGCTGAGTACCGCCCGCATCATCATCAAGCCGCGCCGTGTAAACGGCACAAACATGCGATCTTCATCAATGCGGTGCAGAAAATCCCCCACAAATGAATCATTAGGGATGCGTTCAGGGACTCCACCATGCCATTCATGAACAGCCGAGATTCTGGCGGCGTATTCCTCAATGTTGGGGATCGTGTCCATCACATTAAGGTGATGTGTATCCGCGACAAAACTGGGGAGCGCCCGTGCAAATTCGCCGCCGTCTCTTTGATGGACGGCGATCCCTTCGATCACGCCAATGGCGCGTCCCGCATGGCGGCGTCCGCTGTTGTAATGCTGCACGAGCAAGAAATACTCGCCAATGGGGACGCAGTACAGGCTTGGAAATTCCCGTGACAGCCGTGCGATTTCATGGACGTAATTGAAGATATTCCCAACGGTGCTGACATCTTTATTGGTCAGCGCCGATGGGCGAATGAACGCGGTGAAGTCGCGCTCTTGGTTGCGGGTGAACAAAAACTGCTCGTATCGCATTTAGACCAGCAGGGGACGCATTTTTTTGTTGGCGGTTTTGGTCACGGTGCGAATTTTGGGTTCGAGCGATTTCAAACGCTCTGCCATTTCCACCCGTTCCTCATGAAGCTGCTTGATCGTGCGCCCGCGCAAAATTCGCGCCAGCACATTTTTATCCAGCTTCGACAGCCGCGTTTCAAGATCGGTCATCTGTTCTTCTAGTATGAGCGCGGTACGGTCGAGTTCGTTGCCGATGGAATACAGGAAAGGATATTGAATGTTCTCCGGTTCTGGTGATCCTTCGAGGCGAAAACTTGCCAGTTCGTAGCCTTTGCCTTCTGTGGCGAGTGCCGCGTTGCCTTCACCCACAATCGAGACCGCCAGCATCGCAGACGGGTACAACCAAGGGCGCAATCCGCTGACTTTGGCGCGTTCTTCCTGCACATAGTCATGCACGCCCTGAAAGACTTGTCGAGCGCGGGCATACAACTTCTCGAAGTTGTTCTCTTTGAACTCATCGGGGAGCGCGTCGGCTTTGGTGAGGACAATCGCAACCGTGATCCCCTCATTGACGCCGGTTTCGCCCTGCTGCGCTGGTTTGAATTTGTAGCTGTTGAGCAAATGGAAGATCAGCGGGGCAGACGTGAGCATCCGTGCTTCGATCAGGGGGCGAGTCGCAATCGTATAAGCGTCTGCCACGATGATCACAGCATTACTTTCCTGAATATCCGCGTGAAGCTGTGCCGCCGCGTCTGATTCATCCGTCGGTTGGTTGATCGCGCCACCCTGATAATCGACCCACAGGAAGTCCGTGATGAACTGATCCTGAAAATGCAACCGGAATTTGTCCTCACGGCGACCCATTGTCGGCGCGGGCCATTCCTTCTCCATGACGAAATCTGCCCAGGGCTTCATATACTTCGTCGTGGTGTTCACGTCTTCATCTTCGATGCGGAAGCCGTCAATGCCATCTACCATGAGATACAGCAGCGCCAGCGTATAACAGGTTTTACCCTGACCCGTGCCACCAAACAACGTCACTTTCAACGCCATATTGTCGTAATCCTCGTGTACAAACTTGTCTTTTAGTGTAGCGTCGGTTCTTCGCCTGTCAATTGATACTCAGTAATCTCTAGTGTAACGCCACATTGGGGAGTCGCGTAGGCTCATTAGGCAGCGTGGACAGGTTATCCAGCTTGTGAATCGCGTTCGGCAGCGTCAGCCAATGATAAATCATGCTGGCTGTTCGGCGCACATGCGACGGACGCAGATTCAACGGGTGATGCACGAGCGTTTCAAGTTCACGTAGCGTTTTGCGCGAACGGTATTCTTTGTGAAGGACGGTATGCAGTTGACGGTAAAACTCGGTTCTAAACGTTCCCTTGTAGAGCATGGCGAGGTCTTGACTGTCAATCCAGTTGACCCGTTCGCCCAATTCATGCTTGACCGACTCATAGAATTTCGTGCCGGGTAGGGGATAACTCACCGAAATGCCAATATCATCGGGCATGAGGTCGCGCACCATTTTCAGCGTCAGTTCGATGTCCTCTCGCGTTTCGCCGGGGTAGCCAAACTGCAAGAAGAATGCCACTTGCACCCCGTTTGCGTGTAGCTGACGGGTCGCCTCGTAGATTTGCTCAACCTGTGTGCCTTTGTCCATCGCATCGAGAATTTTCTGCGATCCGCTTTCCGCGCCGACCCACACGATTTTAGCGCCCGCCCGCGCCAACGCGGGGATCGTCTTGCCGCGCAGCAGCAGGTCAACGCGGTTGAGGCTCTTAAAGGGGATATGCAAGTTTCGCTGTTCTAGTAAATCGGCAAATTCCTCGATCCAGCGGTCTTGAATCCCCATGATGTCGTCCATAAACCAGATCGAATCGGGGTTGAATGTTTCTTTCAGCCATGCCATTTCATCAACGACGTTTTGCGGGGAGCGAACGTTATAACGCTGACCCCAGATCGGTTTGGCGCACCAGTTACAGTGAAACGGGCAGCCGCGAGTCGTGACCAGATTCATCGAGTAGTAACCGTGACGCTCCCGCCAGATCGCCGCGTATTTGTCTCGATCTACCAAGTCCCACGCGGGGAACGGCAGCGAATCGAGTTTGGCGATCACGGGGCGCGGCAGCGTCCGCATGATTGATCCGTCCGCCGCTTTGTAAGCGATCCCCCGAATATCACCTAACTCATGTCCCCCCTCTCCGTTCGGAGAGGGGGTTAGGGGGTGAGGTTTCCCTTCAAGGTGATCAATCACTTCCGCGAGTGCTAAATCCCCTTCGCCAATCAGCACCACATCAGCGCCGCGCTGTAAATACGCCTCAGCGTGATCGGTTTCGTCCGCGCCGCAGCAAATCACCGTGCAGCCTTGTGCTTTCGCCGCATCGATCATTTGGAAGGCGGCTTCGCGCATTCGCAGCAGCGACATTTTGCTCAAATAGTTGAAATTGTCCTC
>JBBQRJ010000505.1:0-3808 GCA_038214955.1 Aggregatilineales bacterium
GCCGCCGGACAGGTCGAAGGCGGGATGGTTCAGGCGTTAGGTTACGCGCATTGTGAGCAAATGGTCTACGATGAGCAAGGCAAGTCACTCGCCACCGATTTCGGGACGTATCACATTTACAGGGCGAACGAAATGCCTCAGCTTGAGGTGATTTTCGTAGAAACCTATGAACCTTCGGGTCCCTACGGGGCAAAAGCCGTCGCGGAAATTCCGAAAGACGGAGTCGCGCCGGCGGTATCATCTGCGATCTATGATGCGATTGGCGTACATATCCGCGAAATCCCGTTCACGCCGGAACGAGTGTGGCGTGCGATTTACGGATAAAAGAGAAAGAAAAGACTCAACGCAAAGACGCAAGGACACGAAGGCGCAAAGGGTAGATATAAATCAGTCTGCGAGTGATTAAGTGAAATAGCGACTACCGCGTGATCTCGTTTGCTTTTACCCTTAAGCTATATCAGGGAGAAATGAGATCATGGCGGAACTAGCGAACTATCACCATTTTGACGGGTTGGCGTGGGCGACGGGCTACCTCACCAACGCCTTAGCCTATCAAGGTGTGACCGCGCCGCACACAGGCAAACCCTACAGCGAAGCGATGCTGATGGGGATCAACGGCGGGTTGAGCGCGGGGTACTTCTCATTCGAGTACACAGGTTTACTGCCCCATTTGCACTTTTTGACGCGCTACCTGTTCGATGAAGAACCCGGCAAGGTGTTTGAGCGGTTGGCGATTCCCATGCGGGTACAGCAAACCACTGACCCCACCAAAGCCGCCGCGAATGTGATCAACGCGCTGGCGGGCGGCAAACCCGCGATTGTCTGGGCAGATGTGATGGGGCTGGATTACGCCTCAGCCCTCCCTAGCCCCGATTACTGGCTGGTGATGCCGCTGCTCGTGTACGGTTACGATGCCAACGGTGATGTTAAAATCGCAGATCGGGCGGGTGTGCCGCTGACCGTCAGCGCAGAGCAGTTCAGCGCCGCACGCGCCAAAATTGGCAAGACGAAAAATCGCATGATGACGATTGATGCCCCCAACGCGGACAAACTCCCTGACGCGATTCGAGTAGGCATACAGGCGTGCATCGACATCATGATTCACGAACCGCCCGTTGGGGCAAAAAGCAGTTTCGGCTTAGACGCCTATCAGAAATGGGCGAAACTGCTGGAAGGCAAATCTAAAGAGAGTTGGGCGGTACGATTCGCTCCCGGCGCACGCATGTACGCGGGGCTGACTTCTGCCTACAAGTATATTCAATTGTGGTGGACAGGTGGACGGGGAGCGCGTCACATCTATGCGGATTTTCTGGATGAGGCTGCCCTTGTACTGAATAAGCCCGCATTACGTGATGTAGGCGGTCAATTTAGAGCGGCGGCTGTCGCATGGGACTCGCTCACGGCGGGGCTGCTGCCCGACTCTGTGCCGATGTTTCGTGAAGCGCGTGAGCTGATGGAGCGCGACTATCGCCTGTTCATGGAACGCGGCGGCGACTCGGTTGAGGAACGGCGCGGGATTCAAGATCAGCTTAAGGAATTGGAAACCCAAGCCGAACACGCTTTCCCCCTCACGGATGCAGAAGCGGCGGCAATGCGGGCGACTATTCGAGATCGCGTGATGGCTGTGCATGATGTAGAGCAACACGCGATTAACGCACTGGTCGAATCGCTAAAGTAAGAAGAGGAAAAGAAAGAAAAGACTCAACGCAAAGACGCAAAGTCGCAAGGACGCAAAGGAAAAGGATTAAAAGAGGCGGTTTCGCCTCACATGTCACGGTGTCCGTGATTCATCTCCTTTTATCTTGGCGTCTTTGCGTCTTCGCGCCTTTGCGTTAGGCTTTCATCTTCATGCGACGGGGACGGCTTCGAGCGCAAGATCGTGTAACGATAGCACCGTGCGTTCGAGATGTAACTCATCGACCACAAACGAAATACTGCATTCGGACGCGCCCTGAGCAATGGCGATCACGTTGACGTTGTTGTTGCCCAACGTCGTGAACACGCGCCCCGCCACACCGGGAGTCCCACGCATCCCCGCGCCGACAACCGTCACGACAGAAACTTTGGTCATCAGGTCAATACTGTCTACATCACGACGGGCGATCTCTTTAGCGAGTTCCTCCTCAATGTACTGTTTCGCCTCGTTCACCACGTCATTCAACACGACAAAGCAAAAACTTTGTTCAGACGAGGCTTGCGAGATCATGAGGATGTTTGCGCCCGCCTTCGCCGTCGCTAAAAACGTGCGTCCCGCGATCCCCGGCACGCCGATCATGCCTTTACCGCTCACCGTGACTAAGCTGACGTTCCGCACGCTCGTCACAGCTTTGATCACCGTGTCGGTGGGTTCGGCAACCTGACTGATGAGCGTGCCGGGGTGCGACGGGTTGAACGTATTCCGCACACGCATCGGGATTCCCCTGTTCAAGATGGGCTGCACCGTCTTAGGATGTAGCACTTTCGCGCCATAAAACGCCAGTTCGCCTACTTCCGTATAAGAAATGCTTGGCAGCACACGGGCGCGGCGATCTATGCGCGGGTCTGTCGTCATGACACCATCGACATCCGTCCAGATGATCAATTCTTCGCTGTCGGAATACGCCGCGAAGATTGCGCCGCTGTAATCGCTGCCGCCCCGCCCTAGCGTGGTAAACTGTCCATCGGGAGTCGCACCGATGAAACCCGTAATCACCGGGACGATGCCCTGCTCCAACACAGGCAGCAAGTTCTCACGGATACGGCGTTCGGTTTCTTCCCAGTTGGGCGTAGCATTCCCAAAACGGTCATCGGTGACGAGGAACTGCCCTGCATCGAACGCCCGCGCATTGATCCGCGCATGGCGCATCGCGGCGGCGACAATCCGCGAACTGAGGCGCTCCCCGAACGCGACAATGGCGTCGCTGATACGGGCAGTTGCTTCGCCTAAAATGTTGACGGCGCTGCACAATTCGGCGTGCTGCGAAAGCAGCAGCTCCACTTCATTGAGTACATCGGTGCGATTCTTGCCGGGAACAGTCAGCAAATGGATGACCTCGTTATGACGATCTCGCAGTTTCTGCGAACACGAGAGATATGCCCAACGATTGCCCGCCGCCGCTTCGCGCACTGAGGTGATCAGTTGATCGGTGACGCCGGACATGGCAGAGACGACGACGATCACATGGCTGCCGCGTGCGAGTTCTTCCCCGACGATATTAACGACCCCGCTGATCGCTTCTGGACTTCCGACTGATGTGCCGCCAAATTTCATGGTGAGTGTTTTCATGATGAGTCCTTTAAAAGCATAAAATAAAAAAGCGCATGACCCTGTGGGTCACGCGCTTTGGTTGTCCGTCGTTCTGTTCAGACTTTAAGGCAAGCGTAAGCGACCCCGCACATGATTATGTGGAGTAGTCATACCCATACCGGTAGTCGAACAGTAAATTGTTGGCACGATTGGTCTCCTGCACAACGCTTGCGAATATGCTAACGTTTTAAATGTGGCGTGTCAAGGAAATTTCAGTTAAAAGTTAAAAGTAGAAAAGTTAAAAGTGAAGGACTTGCATTTAGGTACATGAAGATGGCTGTCAATTGTGCCACTACTTATGGAGAGTCTAAAATTAAAACGAATAATGTAGGGCGACCCAATGGGGTCGCCCGGTTAAAACGGGCGGGGACATTGCCCCGCCTATCAGGGGTAGGGTTTTCATTGTAGGGACGAGACATGTCTCGTCCTCTTATTTTCACGGCGAACCAACAGGACGAGGCATGCCTCGTCCCTACACCCTGTTCACGCACAATGACCCCCTTATGCGTAGCATTGAGGGAA
>JBBQRJ010000506.1:0-3804 GCA_038214955.1 Aggregatilineales bacterium
CACCCTAAATCCCTCTCCAAATGGAGAGGGACTTTAAAGACGGATGTACCCGATGCATGATACGCCTCACCCCCCGACCCCCTCTCCCAAAAGCAGGAGAGGGGGAGTCAGCATCCCCATATACGAGGGCTACCATGTTTACGCTTGAGTCGGTGAAGTGGCTGGCGTCTGACGCGGGGTCAACGGTGCTGGAACGGCTGGCGGGCGAAAACCTGTCGGATGGGAATACGCTGCGCCTGTTGACCTCGCTGCGGCGTGATCACTCACCGGAACGGGCGGGCGCGGCGCTTGAACTGGCAAAGCTGCGAATCAAGGCGGTGGACAAATTCGGCGCGGACGCAAGTAAGATGTTTTTCACCCGTGAGGCGTTGGAACAGGCAAGCGACCCGTTGATCAGGAAATGGCGGGCATACAATCCGCTAAACCCCATAAGGATGCTCGACATCTGTTGCAGTATCGGGAGCGATGGGTTGGCGTTCGCGGCGGCAGGATGGGATGTTCTAGGCTATGATATTGACCCTGTTCGTGTTCTCATGGCGGGGTTGAATGCAGAAGCGTTAGGAGTCTCTGCCCGTTTTGAAATTGCTGATGTGACTGAAATATCTTTACAGGCAAGGTTTATCTTCTACGATCCTGCAAGGCGCGATCACAACGGAAAGCGCATCTTCAACGTCGAGGAATATATACCCCCGCTGTCGCTGACCCAAAATTTTCACTCGAATATGTGGCAAGTCAAGTTGTCACCGGGCGTCGAACCTGCTCAACTTGATCCGTATTTTACGGATACATCCTACATGGATTTCTATTCCGTGAAGGGTGAACTTAAAGAGGCATTGCTCGGATACGACATGGGAGATGTGAGTTTCGGTCAGTATCCTGAAGGATTTCTGCTTAAAGAGGCATTTTTATTTACTGAGGAAAAGGTTCACCGTTGGGATAATGAAAAAGCCAAAATTGAAACAGTCGTTAGTGCGCCGCGCCAATGGTTGATCGAGCCTGATCCCGCGTTGATACGGGCGGGCTTGGTCGGGGATGCAGCGATCAAATTCAACGGGTCGCAGCTCGACGAGTCGATTGCCTATTTCACGACGGACGAGAAACCAGACTCGCCCTGGGTGAGGGCGTGGCGCATCCTCGATTGGATGCCGTTCAACGGGAAGAAGTTACAGGCGTATTTGCGCGAACGGAATGTCGGCACGGTGACGGTCAAGAAGCGCGGGACAGCGGTCACGCCGGATGTGTTGATCCCACAATTGAAGCTGAAAGGCGGTGAGTCGCGCACGCTGGTGTTGACGCGCTATCAGGGACAGCAAATTGTCATGATCTGCGAGGACTATGTGCCGTAAAGTAACCTGAGTTTCGGGTAGGTCTTGTTGATTCGCTTTAGCCTCACCCCCCAACCCCCTCTCCCAAAAGCAGGAGAGGGGGAGCAGAACGTTTCAGAACGGGTTTGAAAATTACACTGTTCAGAGACGATTTAAGGGTGAATTAAAGCTATCCAAAACTCAGGTTAAAGTAGGTGGCTATAAAAGGAAACAAAAAGGACAAGCGGAAATAAAAAAGGACAAGGAAAACCTTGTCCTTCAACGATGCGGTAAAGCGATCTAGGGTTCGTAACAACAGAGCGAGATGAGTAACCTTTTGCGATTAACGGCTTGAGATCAACGAGTTGCAAAGTTTTCAATGCCTCAATCGACGATGAGTTACAATGTGCCGTTTAACGATAACGATGCTGGGTTGAGTCTGCGATGTGAGTAGATGTATCCCGCGATGTAACTGTGATGGTGGACAATGAAACGACGGCGATTTTGCAATGTGGGTAGGATACACCCGCGATGTGGCTGAGATGGGAGAACAGTGTTGGTCAATGTTACTCAACGCGCTCTATTGTTAAGGTGAACACTAGATGTTGTTATAGTAACTCAGATTCACAAAAATAGAATAGAGACTTTGCTTGAAGTTTGTGAATAATTCGTGAAGAATTGAAATTAGAAAAAGGATAAATCAATGTTGACTCCATTCAGGAATGAACCACTGACCGATTTCTCGCTGCCAGAAAACCATGCGGCGTTCGAACAGGCGCTAGAAAAGGTCAAAACGGAGATCGGACGCGAAATCCCCGCCGTGATCAACGGGCAAGAAGTGTGGAACGGTGAAGGCTTTGTGTCGATTAACCCCTCACGTCCCGATGAAGTGCTGGCGCGTTTCCCCAACCTCGGCGCTGCCTACGCAGATCAAGCCATAGACGCGGCGGCGAAAGCCTTCAAGACATGGCAATATGTGCCGGTTGAAGAACGTGCGGGTTATGTGCTGCACGCGGCGGCAGAAATGCGTCGGCGGAAGCACGAATTTAGCGCGGTGATGGTGCTTGAAGTGGGCAAAAGCTGGTCAGAGGCGGACTCCGACACAGCAGAAGCGATTGACTTCCTCGAATATTATGCCCGTCAAGCCCTGCGGATTGCGGACAGCAGCGAGTTATTGATCCCGATGGCGGGTGAACAGAACGCGCTGTACTACATCCCGTTAGGCGTGGGTGTGGTGATCTCCCCCTGGAATTTCCCGAATGCCATTGCGGTAGGCATGATGGGCGCGGCGTTGGTCACGGGAAATACGGTTTGCTTCAAACCCGCTGAGGCGAGTTCGTGGATTGGCGCTAAGCTGTGCGAATTGTTCTGGGAGAGCGGAATCCCGCAAGGCGTGTTGAACTTTATGCCGGGACGCGGCTCGGTGATCGGGGCGCGAATGGTCGAACACCCGCATACGCGATTTATCGCCTTCACGGGGTCGAAAGAAGTGGGCTTGCGGATTTTTGAGCAGGCGGCAAAACCGCAAACGGGTCAATTGTGGCTTAAGCGGACGATTCTGGAGATGGGCGGCAAAGACGCGGTTGTCGTTGATGAAACTGCCAACCTTGAAGCGGCATCGGTTGGGATTGTGCAGGGGGCGTTCGGTTTTCAGGGGCAGAAATGCTCTGCGGGTTCACGGGCGATCATTGTGGACAGCGTGTATGAACAGGTCGTCGGGCGGGCAGTTGAACTGGCTAGCAAGCTGACGATTGGCGCTCCCGATACTGCCCCAACGATTGATCAAGGTCCCGTTGTGGATGCGAACTCGTTCAAGAAAATCATGGATTACATCGAACTTGGCACGCAAGAGGGTAAACTGCTGTTGGGCGGATCGCCGCTGCAAACGCCTGAAAACGGCTATTTCATCCCACCCACGATTTTCGGAGATGTGCCGCCGAATGCTCGACTGGCGCAAGAGGAGATTTTTGGTCCCGTGCTGGCGTGCATTCGCGCCCGTGATTTCGATGATGCGCTCGATATTGCCAATGGGACTCAGTTTGGTTTGACGGGCGCAGTGTTCAGCTTGAGCCGTGCGCGGTTGGAACGGGCGCGGCGTGAGTATCATGTTGGGAATTTGTACTTCAACCGCAAATGCACGGGCGCGTTCGTCGGTGTGCATCCGTTTGGTGGCTTCAACATGAGCGGCACGGACAGCAAAGCGGGCGGTCCCGATTATTTGCTGCTGTTCACCCAAGCCAAGCTGGTCGCGGAACGGCTGTAAGGCGACCCCACCCCCATCCCCTCCCCGAATTCAGGGAGGGGAGAAATATCCCCGTAGGCAAGGCGTAGATCAGCCGATGTTGTGAATAACGGTTCGCGGTGACACCCTTTGCGCTAGGTTATTTCTAGCGCGAAGGATGTTTCTATGCGACGACTTCTGTTCATGGCTGTGTTTTGCTTTACTCTAACAACGAATAACCATTCTCAAATTTCAGGACAAGAAGCGCCGATTGGATAT
>JBBQRJ010000507.1:0-3780 GCA_038214955.1 Aggregatilineales bacterium
GCGGGCGGTTGACTCGGTGTGGCAGTTGGCGCGACGGTAGGTGTCGATATGGGTACGCCCATGTTGCACGCGGATAACAGTATTGCACTTAGGACAACGATCAGCCGTTTCATCATTCACATCCCTCTGCCCTCATTGTAACGTAAGCGAGGGCAGGGGGTTGACGATGATCAGGCAATGTTTACCCTACGCTTATGCATCGACAATCGGTACTTCAATGCCGCCGGGGTTGCGGAACAAGCCGCGATCTGCTTGAATCCAGCCTTCTTGAGGCAAACCGTCGCAGTTGACTTGAATGCGATACCAGTTTTCCGAGTCGGCATCACGCCCCGTCACGAAATACTGACGACCCCCTGCAATCTGGCATAAGACACGGATGCTTCCCGGACGGCTGTAGACCGGATTACGCACCCCAACGAACAGCGTTGGCGGGGTCAGTTGTCCCGCTGCTGCTGTGACTGGTAGATCGCTCAGGTCGCCGCGCACGACGACAAACTGGTCTGTCACCCACCCACGATAACCGCCTACTTGCACATACCACCACGTCGCTTCGCCGCTTAAGCCGTTCCAACCGAGCGGAACAAGGCGAGTCCCCCCATCAAGGATTGCCAATGGGGTATATTCAGGTCCATCACCGCTGCGAAGGAACAGGTTATCGGTGGTCACGATCAGATAGCCTTCGAGGTCACGCACGGCACTGGACGGATTGGTGGGACGCGGCAAAACCGCGTTCGGGTCGAATTGGGCGGAGGCAGGTAAAACCGCGATCATCAGGAGCAAAATTGCAAACAGGACAAAAAAGGATCGTTTAGACATATGCACTCTCCCGAAAAGAGAATTGAATTTCACTCTATTGTCGGCTATTTTCGTTTTTGTGCCAATAAGATAATGAGCGAGGTTTTATGCCTTCTAAATTTGATACATTTGTGCTAAAGTAGTCGCTATGGAATATGTTCGCGTTGCCATAGATACCCCCGTCGATTCGACGTTCGATTACCACATTCCGCCAGAACTGGAAGGCAAATTGCAGCCCGGTCATCTGGTCGAAGTGGCGTTCGGGACGGCGCGTCAGCACGGCATTGTTCTGGAAATCATGAGCGAGTCGAGTGTTGCCAAGACCAAGCCTGTGATCAATCGACTCGATCCCGTGCCGGTGATCACGCCGGAACAGATCGCGTTGTCGCTGTGGCTGCGCGAAACGACCCTCGCGCCGATTGGATCGGCGCTGTGGATATGGCTGCCTCCCGGTTTGACTGGACATCACGACATCACCGTGACGTTGTTGGACGAGAATTACCTCACGCCGGATGATCTCGAAATGGAAGTGTTCGCCCTGCTCAGACGGCGCGGGGTGATGCGAAGCCAACAGTTGAATCAGGCATTGCCCGCGAAAACATGGCGTCCGGTGATTGACGCGCTGGCGAAAGCCGGAGTCGTGGCTAAAGAATCAACGCTGACGCCGCCGCGAGTCAAGCCGCGTATTGTGCAAACTGCCGCGTTAGCGATTCACCCTCAGCAGATTAGCAAGGCAGTTCGGCATGTCGAAAAGACATCCCGCCCCGCCGATTTGCTAGAAATAATCGCGCAATCCGGTGATCAGGTGGTGATCAAGCCCACGCTTAAATTGGCGAATGCGACCAGAGCGCATCTCGAAAAGTTGGTCGAAGCGGGATTTGTTACGGTCATAGAGGAGTCGATTAGCCTGAATATCCCGCCCGATCAAGTCGAAGCAAAGCTCAACGAACTGCGTAAGCTGGATAAGCCGCTGCGTATTTTGAATGTGCTTGCCCGCGAACGTGAACCGATGGATGTGAGCTGGCTGTACGCGCAAGCCGACGCCACGCTGAACGACCTCAAGAAGCTGGAAGAAGCCAACTTGATCACATTAGGCGAACGCGAATCCTTGCGTGACTCGATGTCCGAGCGTGACTTTATCGCCATCTCCGCGCCTACGCTCACCGTGGAACAGGCTGCCGCATGGGATCGCGTGCGTGAGGCGATACGGGAGCAGGGGCGAAATTTGCACCCGACCCCGCACGCTGGTGATGGGGGACATTCGCAAGCGACCCCACACGTTGGCAATGAGGCAGATTCGCAAGCCACCCCACCCCCGACCCCTCCCCGAATTCAAGGAGGGGAGAAAGCAAAAGCGTCGTCAGGGGAAAATTATCGCAATTGGCAAGCACCAAAGTCGCTGTATGCAAAATTAGCGCCGATTGTACGCGAAATGCGCGTGAATCCTACGCCCGCAGAGGCTTGGCTATGGACGCATCTACGTGATAAACAACTTGGCTACAAAATTCGGCGTCAGCAACCGATTGAACGCTTTATCGTTGATTTTTACAGTTCGGATGCTCGTTTGGTCATTGAAGTAGATGGCGAGATTCACCAATATCAACAGGAAGAAGATGCAACCCGCCAAGAGTTTCTTGAAGCATTAGGTTTGCGCGTCATTCGTTTCACCAATGAACAGGTGATGAAAGCGATAGAAGCCGTCCTCACCGTTATTGCTCAAATTATCAATGAGCAAATCGAAGTGTTAAAGACCAGCGAATCGTTTGCTCCCCTCCCTGAATTCGGGGAGGGGTTGGGGGTGGGGTCAGACTCTACAAATGTCACAGAAATTAAGGGGCTGGGAGTGGGGTCTGCTGCAAAAACATTTTTGCTGCATGGCGTCACGGGCAGCGGCAAGACCGAAATCTATCTCCGCGCTATTGAAGAAACGATCCGGTTGGGGCGGTCAGCTATTTTCCTCGTGCCAGAAATTTCACTTACGCCGCAAACGATCCGGCGGGTGGCAGCGCGATTCCCCGCTCAGACCGCCGTCGTTCACAGCGGGTTGAGCGAAGGTGAACGCTACGACACATGGCGACGGGCGCGTGAGGGGCGCATACAGGTGATCGTCGGGGCGCGGCGGTCAGCGTTGTTTACGCCGCTGCCCGACGTGGGCTTGATCATCTTGGATGAGGAACACGACCCCAGTTACAAGCAGTCCCCGCCGATTTTGCCGCCGTATTATCATGCGCGTGAGCTTGCCGAAGAAATGATGCGGCGTAACGGCGGTGTTGTGATTCTGGGCAGCGCCACGCCCGACATCAACACCACTTATCGTGCCAAACGTGGCGAAATTGAGCGCGTCGAACTGCCACATCGCATTATGGGGCATCGCGTTAGCATCAGCGAACAGGCGGAACGCACGGGAGTTCTCGCCCGCTACCAACCTGCCGACGCTGAGGACGCGCTGATGATCGATCTGCCGCCTGTGCAAGTGGTGGATATGCGTGATGAACTCAAAGGCGGGAACACCAGCATTTTCAGCCGTCCGCTGCAATATGCCCTCGCAGATGTGATCGAAAAGCGCCAGCAAGCGATTTTATTTCTCAATCGGCGTGGGCAATCGACTTACGTATTCTGTCGGGACTGCGGCTATGTCGCCAAATGTCCGCAGTGTGATATGCCGCTGACGTATCACCGCATGGGCGATTCGCTGCGCTGTCACCGCTGCGGCTTCGAGCAGTCGCCGCCCTCGTCGTGTCCCGTGTGCCACTCCAAGCGGATCAAGTTTTTCGGCGCGGGGACTCAACAGGTGGAACAGGCATTGATTGATATGTTCCCGAAAGTGCGCGTGGTTCGGTGGGACAGCGATACGGCGCAGTCCGCGCAAGCGCACGAGGCGATTTTGCAGCGGTTCATTGACCGCAAAGCCGACATCATGATCGGCACACAGTTGGTCGCCAAAGGGCTTGATCTCCCGCTGGTGACGCTCGTCGGCGTGGTCAG
>JBBQRJ010000508.1:0-3774 GCA_038214955.1 Aggregatilineales bacterium
GCGTCGGATGTCCTCGCGGGTGCGGTGGATTTCATCGAGCAAGTCATCTGCGATCAGGTCATCAATGGCGACCATGCCCCGCGCTTCCTCAATGATGTCCTGATTCAAGCCGAGTCGCTTGGCAATTGCCAGCGCGTTAGAACGTCCGGGTAAGCCGATGATCAGGCGGTAGGTGGGGGCGAGGGTTTCTACATCAAATTCAACCGAGGCATTCCGCACGCCGGGAGTCTCGACGCTGTACACCTTAAGTTCAGGGTGATGCGTCGTGACCATCGTCGTGACCTTGCGATCCTTCAAGGCGGTGAGGATCGCCCGTGCTAGTGCAGAACCTTCGGCGGGGTCTGTCCCCGCGCCGAGTTCGTCCAACAGGACGAGCGATTTCTCGTCGCACTCGCGCAAAATGTGGATCGTGTTGGTCATGTGCGAGGAAAAGGTACTCAACGACTGTTCGATGCTTTGTTCGTCGCCAATATCAGCGTATACGCCTTCAAACACGGTCACGCGGGCTTTTTCACACGGCAAATGTAAACCGCATTGTGCCATCAATGTCAGCAAGCCAACTGTTTTCAGCGATACCGTTTTGCCGCCCGTGTTGGGACCCGTCACGACCAAGACCCATGTATTCTGGTCAAATTCGAGGTCAATGGGGACGACATTTCCGGTCAACAGTGGGTGACGCGCCCCCCACATATAAATCGTGCTGCCGGGGTGAGCAGGGTTATCGCGGCGCGGCTGAAAGGGTAGTAGGGTGGGTTCAACTGCTTTAAGATCATCGGCGTAGCGGGCTTTAGCAAATATCAGATCAAGGTTGCCGAGGACTTCCACCGTGCGGACAATCCGCTCGGAATCGACGGCAACGTATTCGGTCAGCGCCAGCAAAATCCGCCGGATTTCTTTTTCTTCATCCAACTGCGCTTCACGCCAGCGATTGTTGAGTTCAACCGTATCGAGCGGTTCAATGAACAGGGTCGCACCACTGGCAGACGAGTCATGGACGATGCCGGGGATTTTACCCTTATGCTCCGACTTGAGCGGCACGACATAACGCCCGTTACGCATGGTGATAATCGCGTCTTGCAGCAGCACCTGATTCCCGCTGGAACTAATGATGCGCTGAAGTTTGGTTTGCAGACGGTCAAATGCGAGTTTCATGTCGCGCCGGATGATCGCAAGCTGTGGGCTGGCGCTGTCTTTGACCACCGCGTTTTCATCCAGCACGCGCCCGATCTCCTCTTGGAGTGAGGCGCATTCTTCTAGCTCGTTCGCAATGTCAGACAGTAGGGGATACGTCCCCTTCATGCGTCCCAACGTGCGTTTGATCGTCATGGCGCGGCGCAACGTGTTGCGAATGTCGATCAAGACCGACGCTTCGATCATGATGCCGCGAGTCGCAGACATCGCGGGTTCGCGCACATCCCGCGCCCCGCCAATCGAAGCGTTAAACTGGTTGGTAAACATCATGCGGGCTTCGGTGGTTTCTTTTTGCCAGATTTCCGCTTCGTAAATATCAACGGTGGGGCGCAGCTCACGAGCAAGTTCCGCCCCCGCTGAAAATGTGCAATATCCCGCTAAGCGCGAGAGAATTTTCGATAATTCGAGTACATGTACCGTTTTTTCGTTCATCAGGAGTCTTCATCACAATAGAAACAGATTACATCAAGTATAGCTGACGCGAGGTTGAGCGGCAATGGCGAGGTTCATAAGAGGCTGATAAGGGGTCAAGAGGGTATAGAGAAGGGGAGTTAGCGCCAGTTTTCTCGTTTGATGGGAAGCGCATCAAAGTCATCATCGCTGCTGACCAACACGCCCTGTAGGCGATAGGTGATTGCCGCCAGTAGTAGATCAACGTCGGAGAGTTGTTTGCCGGTAGATGTCATCATCGCCCAAAAACGGGCAGCTAACAGCCAATGTTCATCTTCTACGCTGTAAGGTTCAAAGAGGGGTAAAATTTCGTGCCGTAGATGGTGAAGTTGCTTTGTGGCATTTCGTTTAATGAGGATGCGCGTAAACTCATAAACTACTGCGGAAGGCACAAGGATTCTACTCTCAATTTTGAGCATGGAATCGATGTGAGTTCTAACGTTCGCATTGCCATTGGCTAAGTCTGATACGACAGTGGTATCTAAGATATAGGTGGTCACCGCTTATCCTCAGACAAATCCTCAATCCAGTCAAACATATCTGAATCATCATGATCAACAGGCTTTGCATTCATTTCTGCGGTCATTTCATCGACTTCTGCTTGAGTAAACCCCTCCCAAAAATTTTCTAGTGCCTTATCCAGTGCCGCGATTTTCTCTTCAGGGGTCATATTTAACTGCCCATACAATTTCTGTTCTACGTAATCCCATAGCCGTACTTGTTCGTCACGGCTAAGTTCATCTATTTGATTTAGGATGGCTTGCAAGTCGCTCATGCTGATTTCCTTTCACTGATACTCTCATTATGCACCCATTTGCAATTTCGGAATTTGCCTTAATATGAAAGAGAAGAAATTTAACACCTTACTCTCTTGAATTTTTTGAATGATGTAACTTACACAAGTCAATACAAAAGAATACAGCAAATGCTTGTGTAAATTACCCAAGCATTGTATAACAAGGGTGAGCTATCAATTAAAAGATCATTTGATAAATTGGCACTTTTGTGTCTGCCGCTGGTCAGTGCGGTTGGTTTTTATTGGAGAGAACATGACTCTGATTGAGGACGTGAGCGACGCCCACCTTATCGAACGTTTACGTGCAAACGAACTCGATGCGTTAGGTTCGCTGTTTGACCGATATTACACCCAAGTATATCGGACTGCGGTTGCCATCACCCGTGATAACGCGGTTGCAGAAGATATAGCGCAGGATTGTTTCTTAAAACTTCACCAGTATGCTCACCGAATTGATGTGTCTCTCCCCCTTGCACCCTGGTTGTACCGCGTGACGGTTAACCTCAGCTATACGTGGATTTCACGGCGTCAGAAGCGCAAAATATCGTTAGAGGCGCTTGTTGACCATCTCATGAGTCCCCCTTGGACGGCGCCCGATCAACAGGCGGAACACAACGAAACCCAGAATCAGGTACGTCAGGCGATTAGCGAACTCCACTTCAACCAGCGCGTCGTAGTTGTGTTACACTACCTATGCAGTCTGAGCCTCGAAGAAATTGCTGAAATACTAGACTGCCCTGTCGGTACAGTAAAAAGCCGACTGTATTACGCCCGCGAAAATTTGCGGCGGCGGCTCGATGACGCTGACCGTATTCAAGAGGTGGCACACGGCTATGCAGGACTTACTTGACAAGCATTTGGATGAGGACATCAGCAGGACGCTGAAGTTTGAAACGACCCTCACGCCAAAGCAGAAGGCGGCAGCATGGGAGCGGTTGCAAGCCCGCGTCCAGGAACAAACTCAGCTTCCGCCGCTCGAAGAACCTTGCCAACCAGAACGGGTACGTTTTCGCTGGTTGGAGATGATAACCGCATTTAGGGTGGGGTCGGCAAAATTGCTCCATACACTCGTGCTGGACTCAGCGGCATTTGAACGCGCTGGTAGGCCCAAATGCCTCTTTCCCTGTCACTATTACGACATTCACGGGCGCTGGACGCATTTGTCCATCATTGCCATGTCTGCCTAACGCCATGATCGGGACATTCGTCCCGATCATGACACTATCTCCCACAAACGTTAATGCTCTTACGACTTGAAACCTCACCCTTTGCTTTATAATCATGGTTAGTTTTGCGTTAAAAACTCACCTTACGCAGATCGTTATTTCTGACCCCAC
>JBBQRJ010000509.1:0-3773 GCA_038214955.1 Aggregatilineales bacterium
GCAGTTGTATGGCAGCGTGGCTATTCTGGTAGGTGTAATTCTTGCCAGTTTAGGACAACAACAGAAAAAAGAACCTGACGCAAAGCCGCAAAGCCGCGAAGAATAAAGACAAGAGCAAAGAAATTTAACCACAGAGAACACAGAGAACACAGAGTAAAGTTCCTAGTTTACGGTTGACAGTTGACAGTTAAAGACTGTTTTAACTGTCAACAGTATAGAGTTGACTTCTTCTCTCTGTGAACTCTGTGTTCTCTGTGGTTAATAAGTTCTTGGTTTACCCTTGCTGACCCGTCAGGTTGAAGCCGAGATACTGTGTGGGTCCAGGGTAATACTCGAACGAGGGCGCGTCTTGCGGGTACATGACGGGTTGCAAGAGTGGCAGCAGCGACCCATCACGCGCCATTTCTTGCAACGTGTACTCGACCAAGAGACGGAAATCAATGTCATTGCGCGGGACTGCCATGCCCACATACTCGCGGCTGTACCAGATCGCCCGCCCGTCCGCATCGGTGAGCAGTTCAAGCTGTTCGCCGTTCGCCTCCACGTTGGGAATGAGGCGCAAGCTATCCCCGACGACGACGCGGGCATTGTTATCCACCAGCATGGTATAAGCGGCGTCCTGTTCGCGCAAAATCGTGAAAAAATCATCTACAACCGCACGTTGATCGGATGCCAGCGAGGTCACAAGTTCACGCACCCCCGGTTCATCCTGAAAGACGCCGATAATTTGACCGCGTAAATCGCCTAACCCGCCGATATTCGCATCAGACCGCAGCATCATACGTAAGCCGTGCATCAGATAGTAACTGCTGAAATCGACACGATCCGCCGCTGCCCAATCGGGTGTGACGCCAATTGCAAGATCGGCTTGACCCGTCGCAACCAGATCAACCGGATTATCACCGGGAACGGGCTGCACCGTGACATTCCAGCGCATCGCCATCACGTTAATCAAAGCACGGTTTACGCCGTCAAGACGACGCAAGCTGTCCGGTGCATCAGCGGGCAGTTCGCGTAAGCCCGCGACCCGCAGCACCCGCGCCGATTGGAGATTTGGCACAACGTATTGGATGGGAAATGGTACATCTGACGGGAAATTGGCGGGCTGCGGCGCATCATCGCCCACGTTCGCCCAAGTGATAAATGCGCTGGTGGGGTAATTTGCGCCATCAAAATGGGTTTGGTGCAGTTCGTTTAGGCGACCATTTCGGTACAGGTATTGCAGCGTGCGGTTGACCAAATTACGCAAGTTCACATCTTGACGGCGGACAGCAACGGCGTAAGGTTCTGCCATCACGGGTGCATCGACAAAGCGGTAATTTTCGGCTTGAAAACGAATCATGCGCTGGATGTGAACATAGTTTTCGATGACGCCGTCTACTTCTTGCGCGGTTAGGGCTGCCAACGCTCGATCAAGCGTCATATAGCGCGTGACATTGAACGGGTATTCTGTACGTCGCTCCCAATCGGCTACCGCGAGTTCCGAACGTGTTCCCATAACGATGCCAATGTTGCGATCCGCCATATGTTCGAGCGTGGTTGCGCCGTCACCATTACGAACGATCAACGCCTGTACGCTTGGATAATACGACTGGCTAAATTCGACACGGTTATCAAGTTCCCGCAAATGAGGCTGTGCGGCGATCAACAGGTCAATGTTGCCGTTCGCCACCAGTTCGATCCCGGTTTGGCGCGTCGCCTGTACGAATTCGACAGTCGCGCCCCACGCTTCAGCGAGGCTGCGGGCAATATCGGCGTCAAAACCCGTTTCTTCGCCGCGCACGCTCAATTCGCCAAAGGGCGGCTCGTTGTAGAGAATACCTACACGCACGCGACCATCACGCACAATTCGCGCTACCCCCGATTCGGAGGGCAAAGCGTCAAAATTTGAGGGGGGCTGCGTTGGGACAAGAGTCGGCGGGACGAGAGTCGGCGCGGTTTGCGCGTCGGGCGAAGCGGTCAACAAGCCGACGGAAAGCGTCAAAAGAGTCAGGAGCAAAAAGAGCATCAAAGCCCTAGATTTATTCATCTCGGTATAACCTGTGGGTATCGATATACGATAGGACGGGGTCTGGCACGACGTAGCGAACACTGCGCCCTGCCCGAATCCGTTCAACGATGTCGGTAGAGGAAACGCCCAACATAGGCGACTCGGTCATGATGACGCGATCCGCCAAATTCGGCAAGAGTTCTTCGTGCATGTGAGGGAAAGCGTCTGCGTTAGGGCGTCCCATGACCACCAGTTTCGCCAGCGCAATCAATTCTTTCGGGCGACTCCACTTGATGAAATCGCGCAGAGAGTCGCCGCCCATGATGAAATACAGTTCGTCTTGGGGGTAATGCTCTCGCAAGATACGCAGCATGTCTACCGTGTAATGAGGACCCGGACGGTCAATATCCACACGGGAAATCGCAAATTCGGGGCGATGATCAATCGCACAGGTGATCATCGCCAGACGATGATCCACCGATAGACGCGCCCCGTGTTTGTGCGGCGGGTCGGCGGCAGGGACAAACAACACGGCATCTAAGTTGACTGCATCCCGCGCATATTCAGCAAGAATGAGATGCCCGATATGCGGCGGGTCGAATGTACCGCCGAGAATGCCTAGCCGCCGCATCAATTAGTCCGACCACTCCAATTCGTTTTCACCAATGTAGACCGAGTCGCCTTCTTCGACGCCCGCTTTACGCAATGCCTCAGTGACACCAATCGTATCGAGCATCCTCTGAAAACGATTGACCGCTTCTTCGTAGTCCCAATAGGTTCGCACCGCCGCCCGGACAATGCGATCTCCGCTCACACGGTATTCGCCTTCACCCAGTTTCTCAATCTTGAACACCACTTCATCCTCTTCGGGAAGTTCGTAGAGCGGCATTTCTTCGGCGGTCATTGACGCGCTTTCAGGCAGCTTGGAATATTCCTCGAACATGCGTCCAACCAGCTTTTGCACATTCTCACGGCTGATGGCAGAAATCGCCATCGGGTTTTCGACACCGCGACTCTTGAGCGCCGCTTCGATTTCGCTCCAACGTTCCTGTACTTCGGGGATGTCGATCTTGTTGACGACGACGATTTGCGGTTTTTGCGCCAAACGTTCATCGTAAAGTGATAATTCTGCGTTGATCTGGTTATAGTCGGCTACGGGGTCTTCGGACGCGCCGTTGAGCAGATGCACTAACATGCGCGTGCGGGTCACATGGCGTAAAAACGAATGCCCTAGCCCGATTCCCATATGCGCCCCTTCGACTAAACCGGGGATGTCTGCCACAACAAGATCGTTCATGTCGAGCGAGACAACGCCTAAATTCGGTTCAAGTGTGGTGAAAGGGTAATCTGCGATTTTTGGACGCGCATTGCTAATCACCGATAGCAGTGTAGATTTGCCCGCGTTCGGCACACCCACAATTCCAATATCCGCAATCAGGCGCAGTTCCAAAACGACCCACATTTCGACGCCGGGTTCGCCTTTATCGGCAATACGCGGCGCTTGATTCGCGGCTGAGGCAAAACGTGAATTACCACGCCCACCGCTGCCGCCCTTTGCAACAATCACACTTTCGCCGGGACGCACTAAATCCGCCAGAATGTGACTATCTTCTGCACGGCGCACGACGGTTCCTCGCGGCACATCGATCACCACGTCTTTACCATCTCTACCGTACTTACGCGCCGAACCGCCGCGATCACCGGGCTTTGCCCGAAAATGGATTTTATTTCCGAAGGGTGCAAGCGTGTTCATCTTAGGGTTGACCCTGAAAATGATGTCCCC
>JBBQRJ010000510.1:0-3772 GCA_038214955.1 Aggregatilineales bacterium
TTGCGTGAGACTCCGCCTTGACACTCCCCCACCCGACCATTACAATTCTCGTCGTTCGTGCAAGTCACGGGCCCGTAGCTCAGCTGGGAGAGCGCTACAATCGCACTGTAGAGGTCAGGGGTTCGAATCCCCTCAGGTCCATATCTCGATGTCCCAGATCATCTACACGCTGCTCGATAGGGAACGTGTAGGTGATGTGTCCCTCACTCCCCCGAATGACGATTTTCTCCACAAACTGACGCAGCGCACGACGAGACAATTCAACGTCCTCACCTTCCAATGTGGCGCGAATCCACAGCAACCAATCGTCCAGCAGCTCGCCCGTGATGTCGGCTATATCCGGCGAACTGATCAGCATTTTCTCAAACTGGGCAATATCCCCTTTGAGCCGCTCCTTCTCAGCTTCGCGCTTCGTGAGTTTATCGCGTAGGGTCGGCGACAACCCCATGTTTTCAATCGCGCCGATCAGATTGGCAAGCTGGCGCTCGACTTGATCCAACTCGGCTTGCAGTGCACTTAGACGGGTAGCAGCGTCGCGGTTGGTGTCGGCTAACTGCGCGGCGATGGCGTCGGCGAGCGGGCGCAAATTGTCACGGGTCAGCACGTCGCGCATTAAACTATCAATCACAGCGTGTTCGATCAGGTGTGCGCCTAGCCGTCTCGAATCGCACTTCTGATCCCGGCTGTTCTTCTTCACGCCGCAAATGTAGTATTCCCACGCACCGCGCTTCTGCTTCTGCGTTTTGCCCGTCGTGCTGTTGCCGAGCATGGGGTGTTCTTCTCCGTTCACCTGACCGCAAAACAGCAGCCCACTCAACAGATATTTCGACCCCACCCGGCGCGGATCGAGCATGGGATCACCTGCCTCTGAACGATGCTTCTTACCCCGCTCGGCGCGACGGCGCTGTTCTTCTTCCCACCATTCGAGCGGGATGAGCGCGGGGACGAAATCTCCGAGCCGCTGACCCCCGTAATCTAAAGTCCCGGTGTAAATGAGATTTTTGAAGAATGCCGCGTAGCTGCTCACGGTGCTGAACAGCCGGGTCGCGTTCATGATCTCGCGGAGGGTCGCCCCGTCATGCCGCATCTGCCAAGCGAGGCGGCAGCGATCCCAGAGTTCGGTATCCGGCACAAGGCGCTGCACCTCACGCAGTTCGCCGCTGCGCTTGCCGTTTTTGCGTTTGTATGTGCCGACGACGATGCGCTCGGCTTTGAAGCCTGTCGGCACGCCGCCGGGCATGATGCCCAGATACGCCCCCGTAGACTGCCAGTCGGGATTGTAGGCGAGGAAAGTAGGATCGGTATCGCGCAGCGTGACGAGCTGTGCCAGCCCACGCCGCGAATTTCCCGATATTTCCAAGAGAAGCTGCTCATCTTGATATTCAAAGAGGGATTCGACTACAGCGTCTAACGCTGGATTGCCTGTCTCGAACGAGGAAACCAGATTGATGATCGTGATCCCACGCAGTCGCAAATCTGACTTGACGTTGCGCGTGTGGATGAGGTCGCGTCCGAGACGGTTGGACTTCCAGCAGAGCAAGCCAAAAGGCTTATTTTTTGCCCGCTGCGCCCGCTTCGCCGGATCGTAGACCACACTGAAGCGCCCCCGCAGATCGGCGAGCATGTCGGCGAAATCATCGCGCTTCTCAACGGCTGTCGCTGTGATCGCTTCATCGGCATAGAGGTGATCGATCACCAAGCCGAAGCGGTCACAGTATTCTTGAGCCGCTTCGCGCTGCTGGTTGACACTCTTGTCCTGTTCCTCGCCGCCAGAGTCGCGGCAGTAGACGACGACGTGCGTACCGGGTGGCAGCGGGCAGTCCTGCCGGACAAGGTGCTGATAGCGGTAATTGTTGGTCATGGGTTTATCCCCAACCTGATCGGTCGATGCGAACGAGTAGCTGGCTGATCCAGCCTGTTTTGCCATCATCCAACTGAACTTCGTACCAGCCTCCATCGGCGCTAACTCCAAGAACCGTAAAGCTCGTACCAGGTCTGACTGTGCCGATGCTTGTATAGTCGCCGCCGGGTCCGCCACGCAGATTTACCGAATTCATGCTTGCTACAGTCCCGGTTACGGGAAACGAAAGTGTCGCGGTTGGGGCAAACATAGCGGTAACTGTCGCCTGATAAGCCGCAGCGGTTTGTAAGGGGATAACGGCTTCCGCCGTCCATGTGGCATCATAAGCGGCAAAGGTGGCATCCCAAGCCGAGTTGGTCGCTGCAATCAGAGTCTCGACAAAATAAGCACCCTCGTTACCCTCTTCGATCAGACCCGCAAAGGCTGTGGCTGTCTGAAAATTAGAGTATCCGCCGCCCCAGACGAGCTGTGGGTTAATCATGCGGTTGTCGAGTTCCAGCGTCGGATCGATAACGAGCGAGACGGCAAAGAAATACTCGTTCGCCACTCGAAAGTACCGCTCCATAGCACTCTCAAATTCTCCGAGAAAAGCAGTGAAACCTTCGACTGCGTAATTCATGCCGCCGCCGATGTTTCGCGCTGCATACTGGACACAGCTTGGGGCTTCTACCTGCTCGTAGCCACGCTGAAGACGACGCAGTTCCAACAAAATAGCTGCTAAGGATGCACGCGGCGTACTGTTGGCGATCTCTGCCGTGTCGAAAAATTCGGTGATGATCGGCGCGACGGCTGCTGCCCATATAGATGCATCACATGGTATTGTCGGCATAATCGTTGGTGATGGCTTAAGGGTAGCTGTTGGGGTGTGGCTTGGCGTTGGCGTGGCTGTCGGTGTAAATCGCGATGTCACCGTGGAGACAGGGGTAAAGGTGAGACTGGGGAGCACCGCCAGTGTTGGCAACTGCGCCGTCTCAGTTGGACGGCAGTTCGCCAAAATTATTAGAAGTGCAACTAGCAACCCAAAGACATATCGACGTGATCCCACGTGGTGTCATCCCATCCGCGCACGGAGCGCACGAAAGACAATCGCCAGACCGACGGCAATCACCACGTACAAAGCGTTCAGGAAATCGGGATCGCTTAACAGGAAAAGAACAGAAAAAACAGCCGCTACAAACGCCAATAAAGAGAACAGCCCCAGAACAAAACCTGCCGCGCTCGATTTGCGCTCACTCGGAAACTCCACTTCGGGAGCGATTTCATCGAGTTTGGTGAGCCAGCGTTGGGCGGTGGGGTCTTTGGGCATTGTCCGAAGGATGGCGCGGGCTTCGGCATACTGTTTATCCTTGATGAGTTCGCGGGCAGCTTCGAGTTTTGCTTTTGACATGGCGTTACCCTACTGCTATTTCTTGCCATTCAATGCTAGGGCAAGCGCGGTTTTCAGGCGATCAACGTGCTTATACAAATCGTCCACGCCTTCGATGTATACCCTTTCTTCATGCCGCTGCTCGTCGAGAAACACAATCGACTTTTTTGCTGTGTTGAAATTTAGACGAACTATGGTTCGCCGGTTGTTGTCGTCGAGGAGAATGGCACAGTAAGATTGAGCATCGCGGATAGTGATTCGCTTAACATCCACGACTTCGCGCAAAATCGCACGGATGATTAGGAAGGCATCTCTTTCCTCTGGCGTTGTGACTACAGCCTTTTCGTCTACAGGCGGTGCTACGGGCGCGGGAGTTTCTTCAACTGGCGCAGCATCCGGTTGTGCCAGCTTCACATCGCCGCCGATCAAGGATTTGAATTTGCTTTCGATTTGTTCGTTGATGAACTGCTGAAATGCGTTCTGTGCGATGGTGCGAAAGTCGGTGATCACTGTTTGCGTTTTACGCCCAGTGTGAACGCCTGAAC
>JBBQRJ010000511.1:0-3771 GCA_038214955.1 Aggregatilineales bacterium
GCTCTATGTGCGTTTTCCTGACGCCGACTGGCATCATCTGCGCGTGTCTGATGTCACGGGCGGCTATGCCCTCACGTTGCATGTGGCGCTGTCCGCCAGCATGACGCTTGAGGACGCACACGCTCTCGCAGAAGCGGCAGAGATGACGCTGCGCTTAGAATTGCCCAACGTCACCCGTGCGACCATCCATACCGAACCGCAGGAAGCACGGGATTAATCAGCGCAAACACCCTTGTAGGGACGCGCAACGGCGCGTCCGTGTTTTAATTCGTCTCGTAGGCTTGTTTCAACCATGCGATCAGTTCAGCGTCCACCTGCTCGATGTCACTCACTTTCACCAGATGCGATACCATGCCGTTGAAACCGCCTTCGCTCAGGCGTTCCGTCGCTTCAACCCCTTTGAACTTGATCCCCACATCAAAGCGCGTCTTGGTCGTGGGCTGTAAACAGGCGAACTGCTTGTTACGCCGCACGCTCACATAGGCTTTCATCGGGACAAACTGCACATCGTCACCGAACCCGCTTAAAATTTCGACCAACTTATCATAAATGGGACGCATAGGGGCTTTAGCACCGGCGTACTGCTGTTCGACAAGGCTGTCACGGTCATCACTGGTATGCGCGGCGCTGTTATTGACAGTATGGACGATGATATTGGCATAGCCGTAGCTCAGCGCATGTTCGGTCTGCAAATACTTGAGCATTTCGCCATGTTTTTGCAGTCCGCTGCCTTTGGCGATCTCGACCCACTGCTGCATGGTTTTGCCCGTCGATTTTTCTAAGTTTGCCACCATGTTTGCAGTTTCAGCGATAGGATCACGGGGGGTTGTCATGGTTACTTCTCCTTTTGTAAAAAAAATAAACATTGCACTTCTGTTCTACATTTATATCATATATTTGGTTCATTTGTTCGTATAACTTTTTTAGAATGACCAATTTGTAGGGACATGCAACGGCATGTCCGCTTATTAATTCACCTTACGCAGATCGTTATTTCTGACCCCACCCCCGACCCCTCCCCGAATTCGAGGAGGGAGGCGAGCAGACTCGTGTTTGCGCCCTCCCCTGAATTCGGGGGAGGGAGGCGAGCGCAGCGAGCGGGGTGGGGGTCAAACTGACACCCTGCGTAAGGTGACTTATTAATTCTGTGGACGCCCCGTTGATCGCCTCTACTTAAGATTTTCCTTAAGAAACGCGACTATTGTTCAATCTCACGTTATAATACACATTACAATGTCCATTTAAGCTAGGACAATACCATGCGAATTCTATTGGCGATCCTCGCCTTAACCCTTCTAGCGTGTACGTTAAGTAGCGTTCCCGCGATACCAACGTCTGCACCCTTCCCGACGATTGACCCGGCGTTGCAGTTCAGCACACCGCTTCCCGGTTCGGCACAGTCATTTGGCGTGATCACGCCCACACTCGATGTTACGGGCGCAGGCATGGGCGATGGCACGACCACCGGCGGGGCGTTGACCTCCTCAAACCCCAACTGCCCGCAGCCTATCGGTTGGATTCTCTATACTATCGAAGCTGGGGATACACTCAGCTTGCTTTCAACCCAAACAAACACCGCTGTCGCAGATTTGCAAACTGCCAACTGCATCACTGATGTTGATACACTCTATACAGGTCAAGTCATCTATCTTCCAAGCCAGCCTATCATCACCCAGTAGGAGTTAGCTCATGTCCGACCCGATCAAAACACTCCATGTCATCATCAACCCCGCATCGGGACAGGATCAGCCGATGCTCAGTGTCATGAACCGAGCATTCAAAACGGCGAATATCGAGTGGGACGTGAAGCTCACCAAAGAGGCGGGCGATGCAGCAAAATTCGCCCATGATGCTGTCGCGGCGGGCGTGGATGCCGTTGGAGTGTACGGCGGCGACGGCACAGTAATGGAAGTTGCCAGCGCCTTGAACGGCACTAACATGCCGCTGGCGATCTTTCCCGGTGGCTCTGCAAATATCATGTCGATTGAACTGGGCATCCCCACCAATTTGGAAGAAGCCGTTGCGCTGGTGTGCGGCGATGCGATACAAACCCGCATCATCGATATGGGGCGTGTAGGCGATAAAATGTTCATGCTGCGCTTGGGGATTGGCTTCCTAGCCGAGATGACCAAAGGCGCGGATCGTGAAGTCAAAAATAAGATCGGCGTGCTGGCATACGGGTTATCGGCACTTCAAGCGATCCCGAATGCCCAAAAGTCGATCTACAAGATCACGCTTGATAATGGCGAAACGGTTGAAGTCGAAGGCACAGCGGCATTCATCGCCAATTCCAGCAGTTTAGGCGTCCCCGGTTTGACGCTGACAAAAGCAGTTGACGTGAGCGATGGCTTACTGGATGTGATCGTGCTGCGTGGAATCGATATTGGTTCAATTCTCAACGCGGCTGCGAACGCGGTGGGCTTGGTGGAAAACCTCCCCCACTGGCAGGCGAAAACGATCACACTGGAATCTGACCCGCCGCAAAGTATCGAATGTGACGGCGAAATGATCGAGGATACCCCCGTGACCGTGAGCGTTATCCCGCAAGCCTTGCGCGTAATCGTGCCGAACCTCGACACGATTCAAGCGGCAACGGATCAAGTCCAAGAGGCGGCTCAATGACCGAAACACCCAAACCCGACGAACTAGAAGTCAACCAACCGGATATGATTCAACCAGCGGCGAATCCCTCAGCGAACGCGCCGCCGATTCAAAACCCGACTGTCGAACTCAATCAGCCGGAAATCCCCGAAGTCATAGCGACTCCGAAAGATGTCCGCGAACCCAGCATCATCAAGCACGCGCTTCACCTGTTTCAGCAGTTACGCAAACAGGGGTTGTTCGTGACCATGCTGGAAGGGGTGGATCAGGTCATCCGGCGAGTCGGTGGCGCTCCCACCGAACGATTTAGCCGTGTGACCGATAAAATTCACGTTGGGGGTCAGTTCACCTCACGGGGATGGCGCATGTTGCAGAAACGCGGCGTCACAGCGGGCGTGAGTATGCGCGGCGAATATGACACGCGCAAAGCGGGGTTTGCTCCGCCCAAATACCTGTACTTGCCTACCGTCGATAATCACGCGCCTACACTCAATGATCTACAAAAAGGCGTCGATTTCATCACGGCGGAAGTAGAAAGCGGCGGACAGGTCTACATCCACTGTTGGGAAGGCGTGGGACGCGCTCCCACCATGACAGCGGCGTATCTGGTCAGCACGGGTATCACGCCCGCCGAGGCATGGGGCAAGATCAAGCAGGTGCGCCCGTTCATTCGCCCCACCGTCCCACAGCTAGAGCAAATTGACCTGTTTGCGGCGAAACTTCACGGGGTAGAAGCCGCGCCACTGTCGGAAAAACTGCCGTCCGTCCCCGAAGGAGCAGTCCAGCAAGCCGCACAAGAACAGCAAGCGAAACCATAAAGACAAAAATTTAACCACAGAGAACACAGAGAACACGGAGGAAAAGCTTCATTTCTCTGCGTTCTTTGCACACTCTGCGGTTCATCTGTCTTTCTCTATTTTCTCTATTTTCTCTGTGTTCTCTGTGTTCTCTGTGTTCTCTGTGGTTCAAGTTCTTTTCTGTAGCAGGGCGGCGGGGATGAGCGCAATCAAGCAGATGATCGCGCCGACTAAGCCGATTTCCGTGAGTACCTGCACCGTGAGCTGTGAATACACCAGAATCGCCGCGTTCGGGTCAGTAATTCCGCCTAACGCCGCGTTCGCCAATGTCGCCAGTCGCTGCGAAGCAAATGCCGTGAGCGCGGACACACTG
>JBBQRJ010000512.1:0-3763 GCA_038214955.1 Aggregatilineales bacterium
GCGCCGCCTTTGTGAAGCTGTCCGGTGCTGTGCAAAAAGCGAGGTCCATAGCCAATCGTCGTGGCGCGGCGGGTCGCGTGGCGCAGACGCCGCCGAATATTTTCCAGCGATTCTTCGACTTCGGGGAAAGCGGGAAGGTACGCCAGAAGCGCAAAATAATCGCCCGCATGGGTCGAATTGATTTGCGAGGCAAGCATCCCGCTTAACGTGTTGTGTTCATATTCGTGCTGGTAACACAATTCGCTGATCAGGCGCGACATTTTCTCATCAGCATACAAGCTGACGCCGTTTTCTGTGAGCAGCGCATCCGTTTTAGGCAGTTGACCGTTCTGCTTGAAGTATTCGAGCAAGCGCCCGGTATTGTTCTTGCTTTCGGTAACGTTGAGTTCATCAAACGGATTAATGCCCATGACTTTGCCCGCAACCACTGTCGCAAACTCCCAGCGGAAGAACTCGCCCGCAATGGCGTAGGTATCATCGAGGTTGAGGGTGACACACGGATGTCCCGCCTGTTGCAGTGCCTTCAACCCTGTGTCACTTTCCTCATTATCGTCGCCCGCTACCCGGAGATACACGAACAGCCGATCCGTTGAATAATCGTGCGGCTTGCCGACTGTCGAATTGACGACAGGCACGATCCCCTTACCCTCTTTGCCCGTCGATTCTGCGACAAGCTGTTCAATCCAGTTACCCAACGTATTGATCGAGGGTGAACTGCGGATCGTGAGTTTATTTTGTCCGTTTTCTGCCAGCGTTCCCATAATTGCACCGAGCGTGATACCGGGGTGATCCTTCGCGGTGATATTTTCGGCACATGCTAACATCATGCGTTCAGCGTTCGCCCACAAGCGATCTAGATCGATCCCGATCAGCGCCGCCGGGACAAGCCCGAAATAGCTCAAGGCGCTGTAACGCCCGCCAATATCCGCCGGATTCAGGAAGATGTCACGAAAACCGAGATTCTGCGCCGTCGCGCCGAGGTCGCTGCCGGGGTCGGTGATAGCAATAAACTGTGCCGAGTGATTCCCCGTTTTGGCGTAAAAGTATTTGTAGAACGAATGCGTTTCAATCGTCCCACCCGACTTGCTGGATACGATGAACAGCGATTTGGGGATGTCGATTGAGTCTTCGAGATGCTTGATATACGCGGGATCGGTGCTGTCTAACATGAGCAGTTTGGGGAAGCCCGCCGCTGACCCGAAGGTTTTGCTCAACACTTCTGGCGCAAGGCTGCTGCCGCCCATGCCCAGCAGCACAATATAATCAAACTCGCCGTTTTTGGCAGACGCTTGCAAGGTCTTGAGGCGACTCAGGTCAATGGTGCGAGTCGTATCTAACCAGCCGAGTCTATTGTTGATTTTACTAATAATTTCCGGGTGATCTTTCCATACCGATCCGTCATGCGCCCAGATGCGCTCGTTGACTCTATCTTTCGACAGCGCCGAGATCGCTTGCTGCACGCGCTCGCTATGCACGCCGATGGTCACTTCCTGCCGCTTCATCACGCCCGTGCGTAAAACATTGCGTTTGGCGTCCACCTGATCAAGTAAATTGCGGAACGACTCTGCGAATGACTCCACACCATCCACCTGCAACTGTCGCGTGATCTGTTCCATGTCGATGCCGACTTCCGCCAGCATGTCCATCGTCTGTTCAGCTTCATCAATGTTCTGTTCGAGGGTGAGCGCAACCGTCCCATGATCCTTGAACACTTTAAGCGTTTCTGGCGGCACGGTGTTGACCGTATCACGCCCGATCAACTGGTCAAGATACATCGTGTCGGGATAAGCGTTATTCTTCGTTCCGGTAGATGCCCATAACAGGCGCTGAACTTGCGCCCCATTTTCGCGCAAACGATCAAAGCGTTCGCCGTAGAACAGGTGCATAAATCGCTTGTAGGCGATCTTCGCGTTGGCAATCGCCGCCTTGCCCTTGAGTCGGTTGCTCAAACTGACGCGCCCAATATCGCCGCGCAGTTGGGCAGCCCGAATGTTGTTATCCAGCATACGGTCAACCATCGTGTCAATGCGGCTGAGGAAGAAGCTGGCGACGGATGCAAGATGCGTGATGTCTTGCCCTGCCGCGACTCGCCGTTCCAACCCTCGAATGTAGGCTTCCGCAACCGCGAGATAATTCTCCACGCTGAAAATCAACGTGACGTTGACATTGATCCCCGCCGCGATGGTTTCCTCAATCGCCGGAATGCCCGCATTCGTCGCCGGAATCTTGATCATCACGTTAGGGCGGTTGACGCGCTCGTAGAGACTTTTCGCCTCATTAATGGTGGACTGTGTATCGTTGGCGAAGATTGGCGATACTTCGAGGCTGACAAAGCCGTCGCGCCCATTCGTCGCATCGTAGATGGGGCGGAATAGGTCAAGCGCATGTTGAATATCTTCAATAGCAAGGCTCTCAAAAATGGTGGAAGGCTCAAGGTCGAGAAGGGTTTCGAGCGCGGAGTCGTAATCCGCCGAGTCGCCAATTGCCTTCTGAAAGATCGTGGGGTTCGAGGTGACGCCAAGCACGCCATCCTCATCGATCATGCGTTTCAGTTCGCCGCTTTCGATTAAGCTGCGGCGAATATTATCATACCAGATACTCTGACCAAACTGCTGCACATCGACAGGCGGGTTTGCCATTGAAATCACTCCTCGTAACAACATATTGGCTTCTAATTGTACGAGGAGACAGGGATTTATGCCGCAATTTCGTCAGTTTTGACGATGTGCGTCCTCAATGGCTTTCAGCTTGGCAAAGCGCTTCATATGGCGTTCTTCGCCGCTAAATTTCGCATTCACAAAGGTCGTCGCCAGTTCTTCTGCCACCGCTGATCCGACGATTCGCGCCCCGATGCATAACACGTTCATCTGGTCGTGTTCCACGCCTTGATGTGCGCTGTACACATCATGCGCGATAGCGGCGTAAATGCCATCCATTTTGTTCGCCGCAATGCACGCACCGATGCCGCTGCCACACGCAATGATCCCGCGTTCGGCGCGTCCATCGAGAACAGCTTCCCCTACCGCTTTCGCCGCATCGGGGTAGTCTGATGGCACGTTGGGCGTATCCGTGCCTAAATCAAGCACATCATGACCCTGCTTCTTGAGGTATTCGACCAAATGTTGTTTCAGCGGGTAGCCCGCGTGGTCTGACGCTAAAGCAATTTTCATGCCGATTTGTCCCGTTCTGTTTGCAATGCCGTGAGTTGATCCAATGCCCGCTGTGCAGCTTCCCGTAAGCCATTCTCATCTAAGCACAAAACCGGATCAACAACGCCGGGAACATTTGAATAACAATCTACATCAAGGAACAGGTCAGAGATAATCGAAGAGGCAGACGTTGTCTCACTCAGAAAATTGTCCAATGCTAAATACCAGAGTCGAATGTATTCCGCCTCGAAGTCATCAGCAGAAATTTCGTCATGTACAAACTGGCGAATGAGTTCTTCATACGCTTGGTGCATCTTACAAACTCCCTCGCTGTTCCAAATTGTCCTGCTGCGGCTTGCTCAATTCCCACCCGCTGTAAAATTCACCATCCAAGCTGGTCATGACATTCACATGCGTTTCTGGATGATAGTAGTGTATCACGGGTTGACGGCGGTACGTCCCGATAATTTGCTGAACGTCAGGGTTTTCGACATGCGCCCGCACTGTATCTATGAACTTGCCTGCACGCTCTTTGTTATAATTACCTGTAATGCCAAACGCTTTCGCATGTTTGAATTTTTCTTGCAACTGTTTATCATCAAACGTAATTTTGC
>JBBQRJ010000513.1:0-3760 GCA_038214955.1 Aggregatilineales bacterium
ATCCGTCACGTATTGGTCAAACAGTGGAATAAAGGCGGCAGGTATGCTCATAACGGGATTAACCTCACACAGATGATAATCCTATTATTATAACGATATTTAGCTCATTAGGGGCGTAGGCGAGTCGCCTGTTGCAATCACGGCAACCCTGCGCGATCATAGAGCGCATTCGTAACCTGCCCTTGACTCCCCCTCTCCGTTCGGAGAGGGATTTAGGGTGAGGTTGCTTTTTGAGAGGATCATGCGCTTGAAACGTCTATACCCCCTATTGATGATACTTCTGCTGTCGCTCACGCTTGCCTCGATTACCCTGATCGCCGCGCAAGACGAGCCGCCACCCGAACCACCGCCCGACTCGGGACTCGATGTTGTGCCAGAAGGGACGCCGCTCCCGCTGCCCACGCGAATGCCGCGCCCCGCATCGTTCGTCATCACAGAGAACGAACGGGCGCAGCTTATTTTCTTCTTTGAGGCGCTGCCACAGGGTCAAACGGGCTTAATGCGCGTCGTCGGGAATGAGATCGCCAACGTGCGGGCGCTGTTCCTCGGTGACCTGATCGATTTCTTCCCCGCAGAGGATGATTTCTACGGCTTGCTCTCGGCGGGCATGGAGCAAATCACAGACCGCGATACCGCGCTGGCGGTGTACATCACCTTTACCGATGGCTCACGGACGACGCTTGAAACCACCGTCGAAATCGTGCTAGGCAATTTTATCCGCCAGCAGGTGACGGTTGCGCCGGATAAGGGGTATCTGCTCGATATTGAAACCGAACGCAGCGAACTCGCACGGTTGGAAAGCATCGCCGGCACGGTCACGCTCGAACGCCTGTGGGATGAAACGGGCTTCCAGATGCCGATCTTCGCGGCGCTCACCTCCCCGTTTGGCGCGTTCCGCACCTTCAACGGCACGCTCAACACCCGCCATACCGGATGGGATATTCGCACGACGCTCGGCGTTCCGGTGATGGCGTCGGCGGGCGGGCGCGTGGTGTTCGCGGGGTCGCTACCCATACGCGGCAGCTACATCGTGATCGATCACGGGTTCGGCGTGTTCACGGGTTACGCGCATTTGTCTACGACGCACGTCACACGCGGGTCAGAGGTCGCCAAAGGACAGGTGATCGGCACGACAGGCGACGGCGGACGCACAAGCGGACCTCATTTCCATTGGGAACTGGCGATCAATGGCGATTGGGTAGACAGTATTCAATTTCTCGAAATGTGGATGCCGTAAGACAGCCTCACCCCCAACCCCTCTCCAAATGGAGAGGGGAGCGATTTTAGAGCAGCACCAGCACAGCGAACAGGGCATAGGCGATCAAGATGCCGATTGCAAAATTACGCATAAAATTGGCGTCTTGTCCGCCTTCGGTGTAACCCGTAATCGAGAGAAAACGCAGTTTCGCGGCTTGTCCCACCGCAAACGCCGCGCCGAACACCACTGGCAGTACGCCTTGATCGGGCAGACGCACAAGGGCAATCACCAGCGCGGCATGAGCTAACAGGTTGAAAATCGCGTAGATCAACGAGACGATTTCGCGCTGACCAATGCGAATAAACAGGGCGAGTACGGTAAACACGGTGAGCAGCCCCAGCAGGATCACCGCCGCGAGATGCGGGTTGCCGCCAATGATCAATTCGCTGGTGGTGGGTGTGTTCAGGAAGGCGATCAACCCCGCGATAATACCCACCACCTTGATTCCCGTTTCAAGCCAGCCCCATAATCCCCACTTTGCCACGTGCCAATGTTGGGCGGTGGTTTCGTTTGCCTGCATAGTGATGTGTCCTTTGGGTGCGTTGTCTATCCGTTGATAGTACCGCAAATGACCGTTTTTCCATCCCTTACTTTTCTTTCGGGCATAATTGTGTTATAATAGAACGCATGTTCTTAAGTGGAGATGCCAAAATGAGCGACGATCAGCGACCAGTAGGGTTCACCAAAGATGTAGGTTGGGAAATCGGCGTGCGTAAAACCTTTGCGGCGACGCCCGCGCAAGCATGGGAAACGCTCATGTCCGATGTGGGGGTCAAGCTGTGGTTAGGCGACAGTGAGGATTTGCGCTGGCAGGAAGGCGCACAGTATCACACGCACAACGCAGAAGGCGAAATTCGCGTGTTCAACCCCGGTGGGCATCTCCGCATGACGTGGCAGCCGAAAGAACTTGAGAAAGCATCGACTATTCAGGTGCGCGTCACCCCCAGCGGATCGAACACGGTCATCAGCTTCCATCAAGAGAACCTGAGCAGCGAACAGGAACGCGAAGCCATGCGAGATCGCTGGCAGGGCGTACTGGACGGGCTAGAGAGCTTGATCGAACGGGACTAAGCGTGATTGAGCGACGAATGGCGATTAAGAGAGGGCGGCGGACGCGCTGTTGCACGTCCCTACTTCTTCTCCTCTTTGACGAAACTGGTGAGCCGCATGAACGCCCGTTCTTGCGGCGACATATCGTCCGGGTATTTGGTTTCGTCGTAGGCTTCCAGAATGCGATAGCCTTCTTTGATATACGAGCGTATCGTGTGTAAGCTGATCCCCATTTCGTCGGAGGCAAGCTGCGCGGGCATCCCCTTAATCACGCACAATTCAATCGCCTGACGAATGCGCCCGGTGAGTTCAGGGTATTGACGCTGTTTGGGCAGCACTGCCGCGTCGCGTAACCGTGCGTGATCGACAGGCTGCCGTAGAATGCTTCCGCTCACGGTGAAATCATGGTCAAGCGCGTAGACAATCGCCCATGCAATTTGTGACCCCACTTCCGATTTAATGAAATAACCCCGCGCTCCATAGGCTGCCGCCGTCTCGACGAGGCGCATTTCAACGCTGCGTCCCATGCAAAAAATCATCACCTTTTTGATGCGACGGCGCAAGCGTTCGAGTTCAGTTTGCAGGGTTGCCGCGCCGCCAAGATGATCTGCATCGAGAATGACCACGTTGGGTTGTTCGGCAAGCGCGGTGCGGTTCAGGTACATCCATAGTTCGTCCGTCGACTCTACCATGCAGGTCACGCGGGTGCGGCGATCCCATGCGAGATAGCTGTTGATCGCTTGCAGAGCGTAATAATCGGTATCCATCACCACCACTTTAAGATTAATGTTGATGACATTGTTCGCCATAGGAAATCTACCTCAAAGGTTGGGCGCAATTTGCTAGTTAGTATACGCAAGATCAGTCATATCCGGTACAAAAACCTGATCGCTCCTTGAACTCGGTGATTCTCGTTGTCACCTTTTGGTCGTAAAATGGCTCTTTATTAGGTAGAACGTGATCACGATGGAAGAACCATGCAGCCCTATGAGCAGTGGGTACAAGAGGCACAGCAGGGAGAGATTGACGCCTTCAACGCCTTGACCGAGCCGTTTGGCGGCGCACAGGGACAGGTCAGCGACATGATGATCCGCATCAACGAGTTTCAACGGCTGAAAGATTGGCTGGTGGAAATTTTCGCGGAACACACCCATCAATCCCGCGAGGTTTTGCTGCGTGATATGGATCGGGATTTCTATTTTGACGCTCAAGGCGCAGTCGATTACGGCATGATTGATGCTGTCGTCAAGAAAACAACGCCGCTTTTGAACGGCAAATCAAACGACTATCTACAACCTTAGTAGGGACGCGCAACGGCGCGTCCGTCGGTTGAGGCGGACACGCCGTTGCGCGTCCCTACCTAATTTGACAGTTTCCCGGTTCTGTCTTTCCACTGACCCTTTCTTCAGGTATGATGTCACCGTATTGAGACATTGGCTCATATAGGTGGCG
>JBBQRJ010000514.1:0-3753 GCA_038214955.1 Aggregatilineales bacterium
GGCGCTAATCAACGATGTGCTGAAGGTATTGGGCGGCGGGGCAGGGGATCGCGTTTTGCAACTGCGGACACCGTTTGGCGGCGGTAAGACGCACACGTTGATCGCGCTGTACCATGTCACCAAGAATCGCGCCCAAGTCGCGTTGGATGACCTGCCCGATTTAGGTCAATGTGCGGTGGCGGCGGTGCAGTGTGAGCGATTCCGCGTGCGGCAGGGTCGCCTAACGGATGACGGGATTCACATTCATACGCTGTGGGGTGAAATCGCCTATCAACTGGGTGGAACGGCGGGTTACGACATTGTGCGCGATGATGACGAACACATGACCGCTCCCGGCGGCGAGGCGTTGACTCAACTGCTGCGAGAAATCGGCAAGCCCGCGCTGATTCTGCTGGATGAAGTGCTGAATCACGTCGAAGCGGCGCAAACCGTCATCGTAGGCGAAAGCACGTTGGGTCGCCAGTTGATGATTTTCCTCAAGAGTTTGACCGAAGCGGTGTCGGGATCGCGGAATGCGGCAATGGTTTATTCGCTGCAAGCCAGCATCCGTGAAGGGTTGGGCGCGGAAAGTTTGCTGACGACGCTCGATCATCTGGTATCGCGGGTGGATGCCAAGCGCGAACCGGTCAGCGGGTCGGAAGTGATGCGGGTGGTACAGCGCCGTTTGTTCAAGGCGTTGGGGGATGAAAGCGCGGCGCGTCAGGTGGCGGCGGCGTATGCGGAATCGTTCCGCAAAGCCCGTCAAGCGGCGGGGGGATTGTCGAACGACGATCAGCACCAGATCGCGCAAGATGCGGAACGATTCGCAGAACGGGTGATGGAAAGCTATCCGTTTCACCCGGATTTGCTCGACTTGATGTATCACCGCTGGGGGACACTCGCCAGCTATCAACGGACACGCGGGGCGCTGCAATTTCTCGCCAGTGTGGTCTATGACTTGTGGGAACGCGGACGCGATTTGCAACCGTTGATCGGCGCGGGGGATGTGCCGCTCGAGGGAGAGAATACGCGCAATGCCTTCTTCACGCAGGTGGGCGAACGCGAAAATTATACGTCCGTCCTCAATGCGGACTTGATCGGTATGGATGCGCGGGCAGCGCGGGTAGATCGACGGATCGCGTCGGACAGCCCCGCGTTACAGCGATTTCGCGTCGGCACGCGCCTTGCAACGGGGGCAATGCTGTACTCGTTCGGGTCACGGGAAGGGGAAGATCGCGGCGTCCTCGAAAGCGACTTGATTCAAGCGGCGACAGTTCCCGGTCTGGATCGCATGATTTTGACGACGGCGCTCAACGATTTGCGAAGTGAAACGCTCCACTTGCATTACACAGGTCGGCGCTACCGCTTCGATATTCAGCCGAATTTGAACAAGCTGATTGATGAGGAAATTCGCAAACTAGAAGGCGGGGAAGTCGAAAATCGCGTCCGAAAAATGCTCGAAGCGGCGCTCACGAATGCGCGAGGGGCGGTCATCTGGCCCGAACATACGGGGATGGTCAACGACCATGTGCCAATGCTGCAAGTGGTGTATTTGCCGTTCGAGTGGGATGCCGGGTCAGATGAAACGGCGCTACGGTCAAAGCTCACACAGTGGCTCGAATATGCAGGAAATTCACGGCGGGATTACAAAAACAGCCTCGTGTTTGCGCTTCCGGGTTATATGGCACGGGACAACAGTCTGAACGCCGCCCGCGAGTTGATGGCAGTCGAGGCGCTGACACGACAGGTCAAAAATTACAACGTTGATCAGCAGGAGTTGAAAGCGCGGTTCAACGCTGCGAAAGATCGGCTTGAACGCGGGATGCTCAGCTTATATGACCGGATCGCGCTGCCCATTGCAGAACAAACGATGTACTCATGGCGGATCATCGAATTACAGAGTCGGAATGAAACGTCGCTGCATGATCGCGTGATGGGCGCTCTGCGGGATGGCAAGCAGGTGTTTGACAGCGTGACCCCCGACAAACTGATCGCACTGACGAGCTTGAACGAGTCGCAGGTCATCAAGACGGCGGATATTACCAACTGGTTTTTCTCGTTCTTCAATTTCACGCGCTTGACCTCAGCCGATGCAGTGGTCAACGCAGTTCAGCGCGGCGTGCAGGATGAGAAATTCGGCTACAGTTCGGTGTGGCAGGTGGGAGAAAACGGTTTTCAATTCCCGAACCGGGAGTATGTGTATCTCAAGCGTTCGCTGCGGATTGATGAAATCGACCTCGACGGCGGCGTATTACTCAGCGCGGATGCGGCGCGTGAGGTCACGTATGTGCCGCCTGTGGTGGCGACGTTCACACCAGCGCCTATCCCTGATCAGGTTGACGAAGGCAGCACGACAATAGCGCCACCATCTGCCTCTGTTCCTACCGCACAGTCCAAGAAGCGCTATCGGCTCGTGGCAACAGCGGATAAGGCGCGTATCTTCAAGGTGATGCGGGCAGTACAGAACCTCGTGGACAAGTCAGACCGTGTGACGATGCACATCGAGATTACAGCGGAGTCGAATACTCAGTTAGATCCCGTGTGGCTGCGAAATGCGGTTGAAGAGCCACTTGACGAAGCCGATGTTGATGCACAAACAGGGCTGGAATAAACCCAAGGTCGCACCAAAGTGTTCAATCGCAACTAAATATACTTCGACAATCATTGAACTGACAAAAGGCAGCCCCACATGGCACGGTATCTCAGTCAAAAAGTTAGTCTGCTAGGCACGCTCGAAAGCAATCTGCGTGAACTTCAAGGCTACGACACGCTGGCGTATGAACTGATTCAAAACGCGGATGATGTGCGCGACGATGAGGGGAAATCCGCCGCCAGCAAGATCATTTTTGACATTCGTGACAATGCGCTGTGGGTGATGAATGATGGCGTGTTCCGCCAACGCGATTTTGAGCGAATGCTCGATGTCAACAGCGGGGATAAACGCAATGAGCGAGACACAACCGGCGCATTCGGGATCGGTTTCACGGCGGTCTATCAAATCACGGACTGCCCTGAAATCCGGTCGAGTGGGCAGCATTGGCGCTTTTTCCCCGAACGAGACGAGAACAATATCGAGGTAGACGACAATGTTGTTACCCAAGGCACAAAGTTCCGTCTCCCATACGCGACTAATCCCGAATCCCCGCTACGAATGCGCCTCAAGCAGCAAACATTCGATGTAAGCAAGCTGGATGAATTTCAAGACACGATCTGTAAAGCGGTTTCGTTCGCGGCACTGTTTCTCAAACAATTAACCGAGCTGGAAGTGCGGCGGGCAGGGAAAGTTGTTCATCATGTCACCCGCCTCGCTGACAAAGACGCAAATGAGTTGCTTGTTGATGAAAATGGTACGGTGTCAACATGGATGATTTTGCAGGGTGATTTTGAGGACGAGTCGCAGCGTTTGCGTTCGCAGTATCCAACGATTATCGAGGACAAGAAACACAGCCGCGTGAGCATTGCGATTCCTGAGCATGAGTTGAAGGAATATCGCCTGTTTGCCGTGCTGCCGACGCAAGAAACGACTAAGCTCACATTTCACATCAACGCGGATTTTTACCTACTTAAAGATCGAAAAAGGATCATTTTCGACGACGAGTACCAAACCCGGTGGAATCGCGCTGCCGTGCGGACAGTAGCGCGGATCATTGTGCGAGAATTCGAGAAGCTCAAAGTTTTTGGGTATCAACGGTTATGGAAACTGCTCAACAGCATTTACCAGTGCAGCCTCAGCGATCCCATCGATGATGTTTTCAAAGAATTATGGAAACCAGT
>JBBQRJ010000515.1:0-3725 GCA_038214955.1 Aggregatilineales bacterium
GTTCTCGCGGCGATTCGTGCCGTCCTCATCATAGGTGTAGAAGGGAAACGTTTGCGTTCCGCCACCACCCCCAACAAAGGCAAGGTTAGGTATATGATCGGTCATACAGACGAAAAAAGGTCTTTCTGAACCAACAAATGATACACAAATTGACCGATTTTCTTGTTCGGCTTCTGATGTAGGGAAATAATGAGGCAAGCCGTAGACTTCCTCATTCAATATCCGATCAAAAAATACATATCGTTTGTTAAATGGGCGGTACTGACTGACGCGAATTTTAGCTTCGCTGTAGTCCGCATACTTGCCGCGTTTCAAGTCTTGTTTTAAATCACGACTCCATTTGAAAGAATCGTAACGTGCAAAACTATCAATATCTTTTGGCTTACCTGCCCGCTTGTAGCGATCAACTTCCACGTTGTACTGCTCAATAAATTGAGTGACTCTTTCCGTCAATGTAAAACGATCATAGTTGTAAACAAAATCATCGCGGCTTGTATTCAGTCCAAGCGAATAGGTCTTGAAAATTGCTTCTGCCTTTTGTGCTGTCGCTTTTTTTGTATCTTTGTTTCCAAGTGACAGCAAAGCCGCATAATCATCTGTGTTATCTACAGGTTTCCAAAGGTTACGAACATCGGGTACAAGTTGTGTCCATGCAACCGTATTTAGAGCGTTACGGCGTCCATCCTCTGAAACATGCTTTAGCAATATTTCAAGTTTCCCGTTTTTTGTTGCGTAGTCGGGGACGCGATGAAAGAATAACGATCTTTTAGCATGTTTAGTCGAGCGAATAGCAACTGTAATCCCCACCCCAACACGAATATTATCATCAAATACATTTCCGCCTTCACGTTGCCGACGTTCGCCAGCAGTTCGAGCGTTACCGCTTAGGTCAAAATGATAAATCTTTGTGAAATCCTCTAGCAGATGTTTTCGCATTCCGTCATAAGAAATACCATCAATAAAGCTGTTGTTGCTTACATAACATACGATACCGTCACGCCCTTCCAAACGATCCGCAGCCCAACGGAAAAATTTTACGTAAGCATCACTAAGGCGATTTTTATTGGTTGCTACCGAGTCTGCGGCATAAGTTTCGCGCACCCGTTGATCCATGATCTCGTAGATACGGTTTTTGTTATTGTCATTTTCATTCTGCTGTTTCGCATTATAGGGTGGGTTGCCAATAATGACGGTGATCGGCGCAGCTTTTTGGCGATACACCCGTTCGGTGTTTCGTTCGCTCATGAAGTCCAGCCGCATTTGCGACCCTTCGGCAAGGTCAAGTGTATCGACAAAGCACAAGCCCTCAAACGGCGCGTAGCTGTTCGTCAGTTCCATATAGGCGTGTTCAATGTTGAGCGCGGCAATGTAGTAAGGCATCAACATCACTTCATTGGCGAACAACTGGTTTTTGTACACAGCGTCAAGGCGGGCGGGGTCGGCAAGGTGAATCCGTCGCAGCAGGTTGACGATGAAATTGCCCGTCCCCGTACACGGGTCAATGATGCACACGCCCTCGTCCCCTAGCGACAGGTCAAATTCATCATGCAGCACTTCTTCCACCGCCGCGCACATAAAATCGACAATCGGCTGCGGGGTGTAAACAATGCCGTGCGTGTCCGCCACTTTCACGGCGAAGCCCTGAAAGAATCGCTCGTAGACGGTGTTGGGAGTATACCGCTCGCCAGAATTTTTCAGCCTTTCGTCTACGTGATGTAGCGAAGGCTTTTGCAGGGAAGTCCACACACAGTTTTGTTCGTCCTGAAGCCGACCCCAATGCCGGGGACTCGGCTTCTTTTGATTCTGATCGGAACGAAAGGAAATGAGTATGCTCGCCCAGATCAAGCCGCTAACGCAGGAAGAACGCCAGCTTGCCCGCAGCGCTGCCCAAGAAGCAGTGCAGCGTGAGATTGGCGACCGCCCCAACCGTGACTATTTCAATCATCACGCCGCTCGACGGTATCCGCCTGGTGTGACCAAGCTGATCAATGTACTCTGCATTGTCTTGCTGCTGGCAGCGTTTACCCCCTCTGCAATCCGACTCTACGTCATCGGGTCGGAGACGTTTGGTGCAGCCGTTCCCTACGAACTGGCGATGGTGGCAGTTGGGATTGCGACAGTTCTCACAGCGGAAATCGGACAGGTCGTATTCTCGCTGGCATTGGCAACACTCGGTACGTCGAAAGGAGCAAGGCGATTGCTGTATACCAGTATGGGCATTGCTACTGCGATTGCCCTCGTCGGCAACGTACAGGTTGCCCTCCCCGGTCACATTGAAAGCCCCTTCGCTTGGTTAGAAGCGATTGCCCCGCCCCTGTTGGTGTTGTCTACCGCCTACGTCCTCAAAGAACAGATGCTTGAGTCCATCGAGATGCGCCATGCGAATGAACGCGCCTATCAAGAAGCGGTGAACGAATGGCAGCGTTCGGCAATTAACCCGGAAGCCCATCCGCGCTGGATGCAGTTCTATGCTAATGCGATCCGGGACGCGCTGCGAAAAGGGAACAGCCGCCGTTGTGAGGCGGTGGAGGCATTGACCAACGGGGACTGGCGAGCACTGGTCTACCGTGAATTGCAAGCCGACAACTGGTACGAAACGCCAGAAACTCTCGCTGCAACGGTGTTGGTTGAGCGCTCAGACGAAGGGGGTGTCGTAGAGGCTGAACGCCCTTTAGCTCTCAGCATGAATGGGAATGGCAGCCATCACGAGGTGAACGAATGAGGTACTGCGCCGTGTGCGGTGACGCTTTACCCCAGTCGACTTACTACGCCGGACGACCGCGTTTGTATTGCAGCAATCGCTGTCGGCAAGAGGCGAAGTGGGTACGACAGCGGATGTTTATCTCTCATTTTGTGTCAGACGGAGGTGGGTAGTTCAGATGGCGAAGCCAACGATCATCCCGAACTGGAAGTATCAGAAGCCGTCGAAAGGTGGCTACAAAGGCTTGAAGAAGCTGCTCAAGTATGTGTCCCACCGTGAGAGTCCCGATCACCGTCCGGTTGAGATCGACGAGCGCTGGACGGACTGTGGATTGGGCAAAGGCTGGCGCGAGGTCTACGAAAACGCGGGCAAGTTGACGGGTCCGTATGTGTTGGCACATCACATGGTGATTGCACCCGCGCCCGACTTGATGCTGTTGGTGCCGGAGGAATTGCGCCACGACCTCGTGCGTGAAGTCACCGAACGGACGATTGAGGCATGGCATGAGGCACGTGGGCTGAATACCCCCGAATTTTCATACGTTCTCCACGACCGTGATACGGATGATGACTACGGAATGCAAATGCTGCACACGCACGTTTTTGTCGCGGGAACGATTGAGAACACCATCGGCGAACGCCAATCACATCGAGTGGATCGGCAGCAGGTCTGTACCGACCGGGGCGGATTGAACCGGGAGGACAACTTGCATCACATCGCCCGACAGGAGTTTGAGACATTGCTGGATCGGACGATTGGTCAGGATTGGCGACTGCTGCGCGAAGCGGAACTGGAGCAGGATGTTTCGTTGGACATCGAGAGCGGCAGCGGGCGCAGGGCTGCAAGCAGCATGGAGATGGATTTATGAGTCTGCCATACACAGGGCAATCGGTCTGCACTGCACAAAAGCCTACGAGCGGCTTCGCGCCGCTCGTAGGTGTCCCGCCAGTTGGACAGCGCCTCGCGGCGTGCCAGTTGGCGGGCGGGACACCCGACCCTCTACGAAGTAGGGGTAGCGAGTTTA
>JBBQRJ010000516.1:0-3699 GCA_038214955.1 Aggregatilineales bacterium
GGTCGCTGAGTCGCTCGTCTGGCGGCAGAATGTAGGTGTATTCAATATAGGCGTCTGACGGTAACGTCAGCGTGTGCGCCCACACATCCGGCTCGACCTGTTTCAGTTGAATCGGATTATGTTCGTAGTCCCAGTTGTTGAAGTCCCCGATTAAGTAGGGCGCGGGTTCTGCCCCTTCACCGTACCAGACGAAAGTCACCTGATCGCCGTCGATCAGCGGCGTCCCTTCATCACGTGCGCGTTCCAAAAGTGACATTACAACTCTCCATCAATAGATGTTTTCGCTGCGGATTGTACCCAATTTCCGACTTTGGACTCATGGTCAGGCGCGTTTGCGTCGGTTACACTGTGTTAAAGAACCTTATTCAGGAAACTATTATGGCTGTCCTACTTCTCGCACGCGGCGACCAAGCCAGCAGAACATTACTACGACAAGCGATTGAAGCGCGTTACGGACACAGCGCCCCGATGATCGAAACCCTCAAAATTGACTTCAAGGGGAAAATGCGAGTCAAAGTCGCTTTTACCTCGACATGGATGCCGATTGACGCAGCGGTGTGCATCAAGTTTCCGTCTGCAATTCGGTGGGATGTGACGATGCGTCCCGCAGGACTGCCAGTCAATACACTAAGCGAAGCCTTTGACGGCGAGTCGAGGCGGCGGAGTCGAGTACTGCGCGAGGCGACAGTCGATACAGGGACGGAGAGCTTAAAATCATCACAGGCGCGGTTGTGGTCAGTCGCCGTGATGCTGCTCACGCCGCTGTCTGACCCTACTATTCAAGTGCGTAGAGTAGACGACGAGACGTTAGAGGTCGAAAACACGGAATCTGGCATTCATGTCAACTTGACGTTGAATGAGGATAAAACGCTCAACCAGATCACAACCCCATGTTATAACCCCGACACTGAACGCGAACAGGTTTACCGGCTGCGCGTATCGGGCGGTCAGTGCATGATCGATGATTTGATGCTGCCGCGTAAGATAGAGGTGCTGTGGGACGATGAGCTTGATATGGAAATAACACCGCTCAATGTGGAGATCAATCCCACTTTTGCAGAGGACTTTTTCAAGATATAAGAAGACCCCACCCCCTGCCCCTCCCCGAATTCAGGGAGGGGGAAACATCTCCTACCAAGGATTTAGATACGATAGCGTTCCGGCATGGGTTCGCTCTGCACGCTGTAAACCTCAAACCCACGCTTGAGGTAGTTGGGCAGCGCCGCCGGACTGTCAAGGTTACAGGTATGCACGGTGACGCGCTCCGCTCCCCCCTCCCACACTTGATCGATGGCGAAACTCAGCAAATGCTTACCTAAACCTAACCCGATGTGACCGGGAATTAAGCCAAAATAGGCGATCTCGGTTTCTGTGCCTGTCTTTTCGAGTTCGACATAACCTGCTGGCTCATCTTCTACATACAGCACAAAGATACTGACATTCGAGTCGGTGATGGTGGCAAGCAGTTCGGTTACGCTCATCAGGCGGCGGTCACGCCATTGGAGTTGATCGCCTACCGAGTCGTAGAGGAAGCGATAAAACGAAACGTCGGGGTTATCAAGCGGCATAATTGAGACGCCGGGAATATTCAAAAACGCGGGTTTGAACTGATCCTGATGGGTCATATGCAAATAAGTGGTGATCAGCGCGTCTGGTATCGTTGGCATAGCATACCCTTCGAATTGTAAATCCGTTATAATCGCATCCTGTCTATTTTGATGGAAACAGCGCGGTTCGGAATGGTTAAAGTGCCTAAATCAGCGCCGCGTTGAGCATCAATTTTTCACAACAGTCAACAGAACCTAGTTATTGAGGTCATTTCAGTCCATGGATTTCACACTCTCTGAAGAACATCTGCAAGCACAGAAGATGGTGCGCGACTTCGCCGCCAAAGAAGTCATCCCCGTTATCGGGGAATGGGATCGCAAGCAACAGATGAATCCTGCCTTTCTGCCGCGCATGGCAGAACTGGGCATTCTCGGCATTTGCATCCCTGTTCGCTACGGTGGGCAGGGCTTCGACTACATCACGCTCGGTCTGGTCTGCGAAGAACTGGAACGCGCTGATACGCATCTGCGCGTGATCATGTCGGTGCATGTGGGTTTGAACAGCCTGTCACTGCTGCAATGGGGGACGGAAGAACAAAAACAGCGTTTCCTCGTGCCGCAAGCGCGGGGCGAAAAGTACGCCGCCTTCTGCTTGACCGAACCCGGTGTCGGAAGTGATGTTGGCAATATGAGTACGACTGCCCGGCGTGAAGGGGATGTGTATGTCCTCAATGGCGAAAAGATGTGGATCAGCCTTGCAACCAAGGCGCATCACTTTTTGGTCGTCGCCAAAACCGATCCATCGGTGGGGAATCGCGGCATGTCGGCGTTCATCGTCACCAGCGATATGAAGGGCGTTAAGACGGGCGACATTCACGGGAAATTGGGCGTCCGCGCCGGATCAACCGGATGGGTAGCGATGGAAAACGTCGAAGTGCCGGTTGAAAATCGCATCGGTGAAGAAGGCGAAGGCTTCAAAATCGCTATGGCGTCGCTGGATAACGGACGCTTCACAGTAGGCGCGGGCGCAGTGGGCTTGATCCGCGCTTGCCTTGAGGACAGCATCACCTACGCGAAAGAACGGCGCACATTCGGCGTCCCGATTGCCGATCACCAGTTGATTAAGCAAAAACTCGCCTACATGCAGCAGTGGTACGACGCATCGAGTCTGCTGATTTTGAAGGCGGGTTGGATGAAGAATCAAGGCATTCGCAACACCCGCGAAACGGGCATGGCGAAATGGTATGCGACGGATCAAAGCGTGCAAGCGGCGCTCGAAGCCGTGCAGATTCACGGTGCGTATGGGTTCAGCGATGAATATCCGGTTGAACGCTATCTGCGTAACAGCAAGGGCGCGGTGATCTATGAAGGCACGAGCGAAATTCATCAGTTGATGCAAGCCGATTACGCGCTCGATTACCGTCACGATGGCAATTTGCGCTGCGAACTCCCCGCTTACGATGCCGAGTTCTGGCAAAGCGAACCCGTCAACACGTAGCCTCAACCCCGACCCGAAAATAAGCCTCACCCCCTGCCCCTCTCCGAAAATAGGAGAGGGGAGTAAAGAACACGAATCTCCGTATAATGAATAGTCACAAGGGCGGCTGTATAGTCGCCCTACTCCATCAGATTGAAAGGGTACTATGCAAACGCAGATAACCCATTATGATGTCCCGGCAAAGGTTCGAGTCACGGGCGAGATCATCGCCCAAAACGTCACATTTGAGCAATTCATGGAAACCGACTACGAAGGGCAGCACGTCGAATGGGCATATGGGCTGGTGATTCGCATGGCAACGATTGATCGGTTTCATGACGCGATTGTCGCATTCCTTCGCATGGTTTTCTCAGCGTATCTGGAATTACGCGGCGGCGGAATCGTTATGGGCGACCCCATGATTATGAAACCGACTCCAGAGCTACCCGGACGCGCTCCCGATATACAAGTGCTGCTCCCCCAAAGCGCGGACAAACTCAAGCAAAATCGCGTGATCGGGGCGGCTGATCTGGTGGTGGAAGTCGTTTCCAAAGGCAGCCAGCGCATTGACTGTATTGAGAAGTTTCGAGAATATGAAGAAGGCGGCATACCGGAATATTGGGTCATCGACTTTCGCCACAAGGAAGCCTTATTCTATCAACGCGGGGAAGATGG
>JBBQRJ010000517.1:0-3686 GCA_038214955.1 Aggregatilineales bacterium
TGAGGTGCTTGGCGGCAGAACCGAATCGCCATTGAAAGACAGTGCTGACATAACGTCCTGTGCGGGCTTCGGCTTGCGTGATCTCGTCAAATTCTGCGAGAGACGCGCACAACGGTTTCTCGCACAAAACCCACGCGCCCACCTCTAAACAGGCAATCGCCAGCAGCTTGTGTGAAGTGGGCGGCGTGACGATGCACACGTGGTCGGGATGCTCTGCCTCTAGCATGACGTTCGCATCGGTGTACCAGTGGGGGATGTCGTTTTCTTCGCACACGGTTTTGACCCGCGCTTCCTGCACATCTACCGCCGCAACCAACTCAACACGATCCCCTAACGCCCGTACCGCAGTCAGATGATTGCTGACGGAATTCCCTGTACCGATGATGGCAACACGATAAGACGACATTAGGTTGCCTCTGGATGTTTTAGCTTCGCTAGGATGTCTGCTTCCGGCATGGATTTATAGAAGTCATCCAACGGGTAGCAACCGGAGATCAAGCCATTGCGCGGCGCGGTGGTGCAATCGCTAAATGTGCGACAAATGCGCTTGCGTTCAAGCGTCTTCCCCGCGAGGATGTCTGCGGGCAAGTTCGGGTAAGAAAGCACCATGCGCCCTACCCCAACAACATCGCTCATGCCCGTCCTGACGACATGCTGCGCGACGTGTCCGAGCCATTCTTGCAGATACGAATAACCCGACCCCACAATGATCAAGTTGGGATGCTGGCGTTTCAACTGCGCCGTGACCGCAATCTGCCGTGCGACCCCGACCAGCGGGTCTTCGGGCGGTTGATAGCCGTCGGACGGCGGGAACAAAGCCGGACGCTGAATGTGCGGGTTGTAGTACGGACTGCCCGCCGTGATACATACAAGGCGAATATCCAGCGATTCGAGCAAGTCCAAAAATTGATGCGTTTCAGAGAGATCAATGGTGCGTCCGGTGTGATCTGCGCCGAAAGCATAGCGGTAGCCCCCATTGAAATTTTCTGGTTCGCCTATGCCGTCTGCGCCGGGGCGGTAGGGAATGAGATCGAAGGCGCTCAAGCGCACGCCAATTTGTAAACCCGGCGCACGGCGGCGAATTTCGGCGGTGATGTTGCACAAAAAGCGCGTCCGGTTCTCGAACGAACCGCCATACTTGCCGGGACGATCTATCGCGCTCAAAAATTCGTGTCCTAAATAGCCGTGACAATGCTTCACGTCTACAAAGTCAAAACCTGCTTCTTGCACTAAGACCGCCGCATCCCCAAACAAGGTGATCAATCGATCAATGTCGTCATCGGTGAGTGTGGGGTAATCGTGCGGGAGTTTGAATTTAGGATTGAGCAGCGGGTGATCGTACAGGATGTAAGGCTCAAGCCGCTTCTTGTCGTTGGGACGGGCAAAGCGCCCTGAATGAGTCAACTGCAAGCCGATCAACAGGTCGTCGGTTTGACCGTAATGGAGTCGGTGTTCCTCTACGAGGGCGCGGCGTAAATGAGCAATGCTGTCTACAGTGTCCGCGTTCATCACAAGCTGGTTGGGGTTTGCCCGCCCCTCGTGACAGACGGCGACGGCTTCCCCACCCCAGATCAACTTTGCGCCGCTTTGACCGAAGCGCCTCCAACGGCGCAACACGAGATCGTTGGGATGTCCGTCGGGCGTGGCGTCCCAACCTTCCATCGGCAGCACGGCGAAGCGGTTGCCGACAGTACGCCCATGTACGCTGTAAGGCTGTGCCAGCGGCGATTGATCGCCGGATTGAACAAGGTCATCAAATGCGAGTTCCACGCCAAGATCGGCTAGATGCTGACGGAATTGAGCGGCTGTGCGAAGTTGGGCGACTCGACGGTAATTTGTCGTCACGATGAAATTACCCCACCCCCCAACCCCTCCCCGAATTCAGGGAGGGGAGATAGAAAAAGCGGCTTTTGACTTATGTTTTTGCATAGGGTCATGATGAAGCTCCTACAACGCCGAGTCGCTGACCAATATCGCGCAGCACGTCGATGTCACTTTCGGGGCGCGTGGGCGAACGAGGATGCGTCTTGTTGGACGCTATCCAACCACGCAGTTTCAAGAACTGTGCCGCGCTGTGCTTATAAGCGGGAACCGGCGGGCGAAATGCCAGAAAGCCGAGATATTGCAGCAGGTCGTTGAGTTCGTAGAAGGCGGGATCGCCCGTTTCCCAATAAGCGTCACGTTTTGCGAACAGGTCTGGCGCGAAGGTGGTAATGCCTAACAGGTAATCGCTGCCGTACATGACCATATCCACCGCGAGATCGTTGCCTGTGAACACTTTGAAATCGGGGCGCACACGATCCCGTAAGCGCAAGCGATCCCATTCAAGCTGTCGGCTGAGTGAGGAATGTTTCGCGCCGATACACTGTTTAATCCCTAGCAATCCCTCAACCACATCGAGGTCGTAGATTTTGCCGAAGGGCGCAAACATCGTCCCCAATTCAAAGGCGATGAACGCGGGACAGGCGTCACCCATGAGCGTATAGGCGGCAAGTAGATCATCTTTGCGCTGTCCGGTGAGTCCGTAAGACTGGAAAATGATCGGCGTGCCGCCGTAATGCTGAATGCGCTCAATTTGCGACAAATAGGCGCTGGCATTGAACGCGCTCCCCGGCTGATCGCCTACGAATGCGCCCGCCGCAAACGGACGCCCTGCTAAGGCTTCCATCGTGCGGGCGAGGACGGCTTGCCGCGTCTCCTCATCGATCAGGTTGGCGTATCCGGTATCCATGTTGACGGCGGGCATCAGTCCGGCGTCAGCGGTGCGGGCGACATGGGCGCACAAAGCATCCCAATCAACGTCACCCGCTTCGGTGAAAGGCAAAAGAATGGCAGAAATTCCAGTTATTTTTCGGCGTGGTCGCAGTAAATCTATAGGGTCATTCATAGAAACTCACCTTTTAAAGCGTGCTATAGAGCGCGTGTACTTTCGCGCACGATCAAATCAGACATTAATATACGCTGGTGTGGCTCCATTTGCGGATCTTTGATCAACTCCAGCAGGTATTTAACCGCTAATTCGTCCTGTTTGGCAAACTTGAAATCGACGGTTGTTAGTTGAGGGGTAATGTAACGCGAGTGTTCGGTGTTGTCGAAACCGACGAGCGATACATCATCCGGCACACGTATGCCCGCTTCATGCAGCGCCCGAAGCGCCCCAAGTGCCATGTTGTCTGACCCCACATGGATGGCGGTAAAGGGTTTGCCGCTGGCGATGATCGCTTGTGCGGCGATGTAACCGCTGTGCATCGAGTAATCGCCTTCGACAGACATGCCCGGTTCTAGATCGTTTTCGAGCATGACATTACGCCATGTGACCGAACGCCAGTAACCGTTGAGAAGTTCGGAACTCGGCGGAATCGCGGCAATGTGGCGGTGTCCCAGACTGATCAGGTGTTCAATACCTAAGCGCGTGGCATAAGCCTGATCAAAGCCCACCCATGCAATTTTAGAGCCGGGAACATAGTGACACTCTACAGCGGCTAAAGCCGCGTAGCTTCTGAACGACGCTTGCGCTTACGAGACGGGTTGACCCCGACCAGCAGAGGCACTACGTTACCGTTCACGGATGCGTCCCATCCGGCACGACTTAAAATATTGATCGCCGCATTGTGATCGCGGTCTAACGAAAGACCACAAGCACAGTTGACCCATCGGGTAGAGAGGTCGAAATTTTGAAACATTGC
>JBBQRJ010000518.1:0-3684 GCA_038214955.1 Aggregatilineales bacterium
GTGTCGGTGTGCTTCATGATCGCTTCGCTGACGATGCCCGCCGGATTGGTGAAATTGAGCAGCCATGCATCTGGCGCGTACTTGCTGATATTGCGGGCGATTTCGAGAGCTACGGGAATTGTGCGTAAGGCTTTGGCAAAACCGCCGGGTCCCGTCGTCTCTTGACCGAGAATGCCATGCTTGAGCGGGAGCTGCTCATCGAGGGCGCGTGCCGCCAATCCGCCGATTCGCATTTGCGAGACGACGAAATCTGCGCCTTCAATGGCTTCACGCTGATCGGTTGTGCGAACGAGTTTGACGGGGAGATCGCCCAACATGCGCTGAACCAACCCGCCCACGACCTCTAGGCGTTCCGTCGAAATGTCCATGAGGCGAATTTCCGACACGGGAAGTTCGTCATAATAACGGATAAACCCTTCGATCAATTCAGGGGTGTAGGTGCTGCCGCCACCAATGACAGCGATTTTTAGTGCATCCATTTTTTCTTATCCTCGTTGGTTGAAAAATGCCATTATGTCTATGGAATAATCACACAGATAAACGGCTCTCTTGCATGTAAAGTGTGTAACAATCTATCCTTGAATGGCTTAACTTGACAACAAGTCATCTTTGAGGGACAAAAACTCATGCGTTGGGAAGAACTTACCGGGGATCAATTTCCCCAAGCTGTAGAACAGAGCGAAGGCGTGTGCTTGCTTCCGCTCTCGTGTATCGAGCGTCATGGTCATCACATGCCGCTGGGGACAGATTATTATATCGCCCGCGAGTTGTGTAATCGTGCTGCCAAACTTGAACCGAGCGTCATTTTCCCTGATTTTATTTTCACGCAAATTTTAGAAGCACGTCACTGCATCGGCACGATTGCGATTGATCCTGACTTGATCCTGCGTCTGCTGGACAATGTGTGCCGGGAAATTGCCCGCAACGGCTTCAAGAAGATCATGATCGTCAACGCGCACGGCGGCAATGCTGCGCTCATCCCGTTTTTCATGCAGACTCAGCTTGCCAGCCCGCGTGATTATGCGGTGTATCATGCGAAGGTTTTTATGGCGCTGGATCACGCGGGGGAAACGGAGACGAGCGCGTTGCATGTCATTCGTCCCGATCTCGTTCACCCTGAGCAAATTCCTGCTGATGGGGAAGGGAATCCGTTAGGACGGCTAAAAACTTTGAGTGAACAGGGAGTCGGATCAACGATTTGGTGGTATGCCGATTACCCGACTCATTACGCGGGGGATGCATCAACTGCCAGTGCGGAGAAAGGCGAACAGTTACTCAACACGACGGCGCAGACGTTAGCGACGGCTATTCGTGCGATCAAGCAGGACAGCGAAGCCAAGCGGCTGCAAGACGAGTTTTTCGCCGCGTCGAAGCATTAGGTTAGGTATCGCAAAAACGTTGATCTGCCGCGTGTCATGCAACAGGCAGATCAACCCATTAGGTTGAGAGTCTCTATCTGGTTTTTGAATGTGTGGAAAGTTGAAACACGAGGATTTGATGCCCCCAGCAGAAATCGAATCTGCGCCTTTGCCTCCGGAGGGCAACGCTCTATCCGCTGAGCTATGGGGGCGTCTCCGAACACAAATATCATAGCATCCATATGAGCGAAACGCAAGATAGTCTGGCAACTGTTTGGGTAATCTGCTAAAGTCCCTCTGTTTTGTCCGGTGATTATACAGAGAGCTATGATCGGAAAAGGCTTATTCACCCTCATCCTTGCGATTTTTGCCGCTGGATGCAGCGCCTTGAGCGCCCCAGACCCCGCCGCTACGTTACAGTCGAACCGTGCTGCGATAGAGGCGGAAGGCACAAGCATTGCACAGGCGGCACAAGCTCAAGCAACCGAAGTACGCGCTACGGTGAGCGCCGCTGAAACCTACGTCGCGCAAGGCGAACAGATTAACAATCAACTGCTGCTGACCATGCGTGCCGTATTCCCCCCTACCCAGCAAGTTGTTCAGGATCAAGGGGTCATCACGCCGGGAGCCGCTGCATCCCCCGCACCACTTGGTTCACTGCCGCAGACAACCTCTGGTGCGCCCGAATCGAGCGGGGGCAGCACAACATCAACCTTGTTCACGCAAGTGGGGACGGCACTCAGCGTCAATGATACGGATGGTTGCTCGTTGGGCGTTGTGACGACTTTCGCCGCCGATGTTCAGCGCATCTACGTAACGACGCGGGCGCTCAACATTCGCAGCGGCACGAATATGCGCGTACAGTGGAGTTATGAGGGGCAACCTGCGTTTGACGAGTCATTTTCGGTGGGGGAGAACGACGAGGATTTCTGTCTGTGGTTCTTTATCGAGCCGACGAATGTTACTTTCGATGCGGGTAATTGGTCAGTGCAGTTATACGCGGACGATCAAGCGATTGAACCGCTTGTTTCGTTTACAATCGGTTTGTAATCTGAGTTTCAGATAGACCCCACCCCCGACCCCTCCCCGAATTCAGGGAGGGGAGAAAACAAACCAGCTTATATGGGAGAAGGATTTAAGCTGAGGTGAGAAAAATCTATCCAAAACTGAAGTTATGTAATGTGGTACAAGTCGGGCGAGCATGGTAGCATAGCAAGGCTTCTTTCACACTGGGGATAGACTCGTTGAAATTCCGTCTGATCGTCATCATCATGATCCTGTTAAGCGCGATGCGCGTTTCTGCACAAGAAGCGACGCCTACGCCGCGTGGCAGTTATGTCACCGGACGGGATATTTACGTTCGTGGTGGTCCCGGTGAACAGTTTGTCCCGGTTGGACGCCTCGTTGAGGGTGTGCGCGTTGTGCCGCTCAATATAAGCGCGTCGGGCAATTGGGTGTTGATTGAGTACAATCGCGGTTTCGGCTGGATTCGCCGTGACCTCGCTTTCTGGGCGGTGGATATTGACGCGCTGCCGACGCTGGATGAAACCAGCCTGACACCGACCCCGATTTCGCCTGACCCCACCGAAACACCCTTCATCGCAACAGCGACGCCTATAGGGAGTTGGGTCGATGCGAATGGACGCGGGGCGTTTGTCCGTTCGGGTCCTAACTTTCGTTATGATGTGATAGGTCAGCTTTTGCCGGGTTCGCAGGTTGAACCCGTCGGGCGAACGCAAGCCATTGATTGGGTTCTGATTCGTTTTGGCGATGGCTTCGCATGGATTTCGGAACGACTGGTCAATTGGGCGCTTGATTTACGGACGCTCCCGGTTTTGCAAATCTATGCGCTGACGCCCACCGCCACGTTTACACCGTCGCATTCTCCGACGCCCACATTCACCCAAACGCCGAGTTATACGCCTAGCCAAACGTTCACCCCAAGCGCAACATCACCATCAACCGCGACGTTTACGGCAACCTTCACACCCAGTTTGACGCCAACCGCCACGTTTACCCCTACGTTGACTGCATCGAACACGCCAACGTTGACGCCAAGCAATACAGCGACAGATACGCCATCACCGACGCTCACTAGTACGCCAATTCCAACAAACACGCCAACGTTGACGCCAAGCAGTACAGCGACAGATACGTTATCACCGACACTCACCAGTACGCCAATTCCAACAAACACGCCAACGTTGACGCCAAGTCACACATCAACCGATACGCCGTCACCAACGCCAAGTCAAACACCGACGGATACACCAATACCCACTAACACAGCGACCAACACGCCAACATTGACGCCAAGCAATACAGC
>JBBQRJ010000519.1:0-3683 GCA_038214955.1 Aggregatilineales bacterium
ACTGGCGCAGCGCATGGGCAAAAAGCGAGTTGTCGCAGAGACGGGCGCGGGTCAACATGGGGTCGCCAGCGCAACGGCGTCCGCTTTGCTCGGCTTGGAGTGCATCGTTTATATGGGCAGCGTGGATATGGCGCGGCAGCAGTCGAATGTGTTCCGCATGAAACTGCTTGGCTCAACGGTGATTCCGGTAGAGAGCGGCAGCAAAACGCTCAAGGATGCGATCAACGAGGCGATCCGCGATTGGGTCACGAACGTAGACAGCACGTTCTACCTGTTGGGGTCAGCGTTGGGTCCTCACCCGTACCCGATGATGGTACGCGATTTCCAGAGCGTGATCGGCATTGAAGCGCGGGAGCAAATCGTCAAAGAGGCGGGGCGCTTGCCCGATGTGTGTATCGCCTGTGTGGGCGGCGGCAGCAACGCGATTGGGTTGTTCCACGCCTTCCGCGAGGATGAAAACGTTGAGTTGATCGGGGTGGAGGCGGGCGGACGCGGGATCGCGGGTGGCGAACACGCGGCGCGTTTCGCTGACCCGAACATCGGGCGGATCGGCGTGCTACAAGGGACAAAATCGTTCGTGATGCAAGACGCAGACGGTCAAATTGTCAATACGCACAGCATTTCGGCGGGGCTAGATTATGCTTCTGTGGGACCCGAACATGCTTATCTACGGCAGAGCGAACGTGCCTATTACACCTATGCGACGGATGATGAAGCCCTCGACGCGCTGCAAACTCTCTCCAAACTGGAAGGGATCATCCCCGCGCTAGAAAGCTCGCACGCCGTCGCAGAAGCGATCAAGCGTGCGCCTACCATGCCGAAAGACAGCATTTTGTTGATCAACCTGTCGGGACGTGGCGATAAAGACCTTGACACGGTGATCAAGGCATTGGGTAATGGCTGAAATCAAGCTGATGGTGTCTATCCTGCCTATCAATGAGCGGGGCGAAGTGCTGTTACAACAGCGCGATCATGCGCCGGGCATTTTGTATCCGGGTCACTGGACGATCTTCGGCGGGGCAGTCGAAGGGGACGAAACGACTGACGAGGCGATCCGGCGCGAATTGCTGGAAGAACTTGAACTGGATTTGCCCGTGCGTCACTGGCACACGTATACGTGTCCGGTTCGGAGTATCCCCGACAAACTGGATGTAGTCGTGCATGTGTACGTCGCAAATACAGATCGCACGGTTGAATCGCTGACGCTGCACGAGGGTCAAGCAATGGGTTATTTTGATCGAGAAGGCGCGTCGAGGCTGACGATTGGGTTTGAGAAAGCGCCGATTGTGCAAAAGTTCTTTGATGATCTGGAAGGTGGGTGCATATGAAGGAGTGTAAAAGGTCTTTTTCGACCCCACCCCCTGCCCCTCCCCGAATTCAGGGAGGGGAGTCAATAACTTCATTTGGCAGTCATGCTCCTGTTTACGAGGGAGAGATCGGGGATAAGGAGCAATGAGCGCACCACTGCCATTTGTGCTGTATGAACCGACAGGCGGACAAGCGCCACACCCGGTGATCGTGTTTTTGCACGGCTCAGGCGAACGCGGCGACGGTGATTTTGTGCTTGCAAAGAAACATGGGCTGCCCAAGTATCTTGATCAGGGTAATACGCTTCCGGCTTATGTGCTTGTACCTCAGTGTCCGCTTAATGTGGGGTGGGGTGACGTGTTGAGCCGACTTGACCGCACGATCACCGATGTGATTGCCGCGCATGATATTGACCAACGGCGGCTGTACATCACGGGATTCAGTATGGGCGGGTATGGCTCGTGGTCGTATGTTACCCACTACCCGACTCGTTTTGCGGCGATGCTGCCTGTTGCCGGGACAGGTTTTCACCAGATTTTTCTGCGTGAGCTTGACCCGTGCGCGATTGGATCAACACCCGTGTGGATTATTCAGAGCGGGGGTGATCCGATTGTTCCGGCGAGTCGATCTGATGTGATTGTCGCAAATCTCACTGACTGCGGCGCGAATTTCAAATACACCCGCTACGAAACAGAAGATCACGGCGAAACGGCACAGCGGGCATTCTTTGACCCCGCGATCTACGAATGGTTATTTCAACAGACAAAACCATAGGCGAAATCATGAACGGACTCGAACACATCAGCGCGATGTTTGCGCGGGCAAAACAAGAACATCGGGCGGCATTTTTGCCGTATTTCCCGATAGGCTATCCCACTTACGCCGAGTCGATTGAAGCGATTGCGGCAATGGCGGCGGAAGGCGTAGACGGCTTCGAGATCGGCATCGCGTTTAGCGATCCGCTGGCAGACGGCGCGGTGATTCAAGCGGCGACTCAAATCGCGCTGGAGAACGGCACGACGGTCAAAAAGTGTTTGCAGGCGGTCAGCGACCTGCGGGCGCGTGGCGTCGATCAACCGATGCTGATGATGGGCTACATGAATCCGATGCTGGCTTACGGGTTGGAACGGTTCGTCGTGGATGCGAAAGCGGCGGGCGCAAACGGGATCATTGTGCCGGACTTGCCCCCCGAAGAAGCGGGCGTGCTGGCGGCGGCGTGCGCCCATGAAGGGCTGGCGCTGATCTTCTTTCTTGCGCCTACCAGCGGCGCGGCACGGATTGAACTGGTAGCGAAACAGGCAACAGGGTTTATCTACGTGGTGGCGCTCACAGGCGTGACGGGGATACGCGATCAACTGCCAGCGGGATTGAGCGAGTTTATCACCCGTGTGCGCGAACATGCTCATGATGTGCCGTTGGTGATGGGCTTCGGCATCAGTAAGCCGGAACATGCGCGGCGCATGAATGACCTTGTGGATGGATTCATCGTGGGTACAGCGATGGTACGGGCGGGCAGTCAGGGAGTCGAGGCGGTGCGGGCGCTGGCGCGGGATTTGCGTCACGCGCTCAATGGGGATGTGGATGTTGATGAAAATTCACCGGAATCAGCCTGAGGGCGGAACATTGTTACATGCTTGCGGGGGATGGTGAAATTTCTGCTGTATTCTTAAATCTCGCTTGCCATTTGTTTGACACACTGCTATGCTCTGCGGTAGATCAACCGCTAGGAAAAATCAGTAATGCGCGTGCAATTCTCATTTGCCACCTATTTTTATTACTTTACGGGCGACATATTCGGGAGTCGGGCGCTGCAAGCTGTCTAGCGGGGGAAAAGGTCATATCATCCGAAAGGCGCAGAGCAAACGCTCCGCGCCTTTTTTATTGTGTGAAAGGGTAGGAGGATAGGCATGAAATTTAGAGGCGTGCGCGGTGCGATCACGGTGGAGGAAAACAGCGCCGAAGCGATCTGGTCAGCAACGACGGAATTACTGCGAGACATCATTGAAGCCAATGGCATTGAGGAGGACGACGTTGCCAGCGTGATTTTTACCTGCACGACTGACCTGAACGCGGCGTATCCGGCAAAAGCGGCGCGGGATATGGGCTGGCGACAGGTCGCGCTGATGGGCGGCGTCGAAATGGATGTGCCGGGGGGCGTGTCGAACTGCATTCGCGTGCTGATCCATTGGAATACGTCTAAAGCACTGCATGAAATCCGGCATGTTTTCTTGCGCGGCGCGGTTGTCCTGCGTCCCGATTTAACAGCGACAAAAGAAAGTCATTAACCCCACCCCCGACCCCTCCCCGAATTCAGGGAGGGGAGAAAATAACCTCACCCCCGACCAAAAAAGGAGAGAGGAGAAAATAACCTCACC
>JBBQRJ010000520.1:0-3681 GCA_038214955.1 Aggregatilineales bacterium
TTCTAAAGTGATGAACACCCCTATTGCTGCTTTTTCGCGCTCGATCACATGCCCTAAATCACGAATATCGCTCGGTTTGACCTTGCCACTTTTGACTTGAACTAAGACGCGCTGTGGTTTGGGATCGAGAAAGCTGATCACACCATCAATCCCCTGATCGCTCCCCTTCTTTCCGGTTTTACTGCCTTCTTGCCCGCCCAATGGCTTCGCCTTGACCAGCGAGAGCGCCCACCACTGAAATTGATAGCGATCATCCTGTGCAAGCTGTTTTGCCCCTGCAACGTCTTGAGGTTCACCAATCGCCTTGTAACCATTACCTTGATCCAAGTTAAACATGTCTTTGAGGCGATATTTGAGCAGCGCAATACTCAAGTGGGTTATATCAATGCCGATCCATTGGCGATCCATTTTTTGCGCCGCTGCAATCGAAGTACCGCAACCGCAAAACGGATCGAGAATGACATCGCCGGGTTTGCTGCTTAGGCTGATAATCCGCTCTAACAGTGCAAGCGGTTTCTGGGTCGGGTAGCCTAAACGCTCTTTGGCTTGTGCCTGTACAGGACGAATATCCGTCCACGTATCGCCAATCGGCATTCCTTCCTGCTCATCCAAATAGCGTTTCAAACGCGGCACTGTCCCCGGTTGGCTCTGCACGATCAAGCCTTGTTCATAAGCTTTCATCATGCGAGCTTTCGTCCAGCGCCAGACCCGCGTGACGCCTAAAAACTCATAAGTGAGGTTTGGGCGTTCTTTATTTGGGTTGGCGAGATCAGCAAGGGCATAACGCCGTCCGGTTTCTTTTTCTTTAAAGCGATAAAAATCCTTAATGTAATCAGGATCGTGTTTTGTATAAATAGGATTCCACGTCCATGTTTCCCCTTTGCTGTAGAAAAAGATGACATCGTGGTTTTTGGAAAGCGTTTTGGTCGCCAGCCCTTTCGCGTTCGTCCGCTGCCAGATAATTTCGTTACGAAAGCGAGTTGTCCCGAAGATGCTGTCCAAAATGAGGCGCAAATAGTGGCTGGCGGTTGGGTCGCAGTGCAGATAAAGGCTGCCCGTTGGTTTGAGAACGCGGTGTAATTGGACAAGGCGAGCCGTCATCATGACCAAGTACGCCATCATCGGGTTACGCCTGACCATCCGCATTAAGGCTTCCATTGTGGCGGAAACTTGTTCGGGCGCGTCTGTGATCAATGCACGATAGGTCTCTTCAGCAAGGGGACCCCAATGCCACGTATCGTCGAACGCCATGATCTGCGCGTCCGACTGGCGTCCACTCTCATCTTTGAATAACACGTTATAACTGCGATTGCTGTTGAACGGTGGATCAAGATAAATCAGGTCAACACATTCGTTGGGGAAATAATCGCGGTTTCGCAGAATATCCAAATTATCGCCGTAATAGAGCAAATTGTCAGGCATGGGGTAACTCCCACATTTGGCACATTTGCTCTATTATAACAACTGTCTGAGATTTAGGCTTTGGCAGCCCGCCGCCGCATGATTTCCGGCACAATCAGCAAGCTGATCAAGCCGTTCAGCACGACGATCACGGTGCTGCCTTCGTGACCTAGCACGCCCAACGGCAGCGCCAAGTTGATCGCAAAGGTGCTAAAGATCAACACAACAATGACGCCAATCGAGAACGTGATATTTTGCCACACCACGCGCCGCGCCTTCTTGCTCAAGGCAATCGCATAGGGGATGAGTTCGAGCCGATCTCCCATGAGAACCAGATCGGCGGTTTCGAGCGCGACATCCGTCCCCGCCGCGCCCATCGCAATGCCGATGCTGGCAATTGCCAACGCGGGCGCATCGTTCACGCCATCACCGACCATCGCCACCGCGCCTGTCTCTGCTTCGATCTGCTTGATCACCGTGACTTTATCCTCAGGCATAAGTCCGGCGTGAACTTGATCAACACCCACCTGCTGCGCGATATGCTGCGCGACCTTCGGGTTATCGCCTGTGAGCATGGCGACCTTGATGCCCGCTTTATGCAGCGTATCAATAATCGCTTTAGCTTCGGGGCGCACTTGATCCGCTAAGGCGATCAAACCGACCCAACTCCCCGCTTGCTGCACCAGCATGACGGTTTTACCTTCATCCTCTAAGCGGTGACGCGCTTCGCTCAAGCGTGTGGGGATGTCGCCGTTTTGCAGAAGATACTGAGGACTGCCCACTTGAACCGTTTTCCCGTTGATTGTCGCTTGCACGCCCCGACCCGGCACATTCTGAAAATCGGTCACATCGTCCAGCGTGATCCCGCGTTTTTGCGCCGCGTTTGCTACCGCTTTCGCTAAGGGGTGTTCAGAACGCGACTCGACGGAGGCGGCAATACGCAAGAGTTCGTCTTCGGTCATATCGTCACACGGCACGAGATCGGTTACGGCGGGCTTGCCTAGAGTGAGCGTCCCGGTTTTGTCGAACGCTACCGCCTTGATCGTCGCCAAGCCTTCAAGGTAAGCCCCGCCTTTGAACAACACACCGCCCCGCGCCCCCGACGCAATTGCAGAGATGAACGCCGCTGGCGTGCTGATCACCAACGCGCACGGGGAAGCAACCGTCATCAACACCATTGCACGGTAAAAATTACTCGTGAAGTCTGCCCAACCGAGCGCGGGCGGAATCACGATGAACAACAGCACCGCCGCAATGATGAACGTGGCGTAAACCTGCTCGAAACGTTCCAGAAAGCGTTCTGTGGGCGCTTTACTATCCTGTGCTTCTTCTACCATTTTGATGATTCGCGCCAACACGGTATCCGACACGGTCTGCAATGCCTCCACATCAAGCATACCCTGCTGGTTGAGCGTTCCCGCGAACACTTTATCCCCGACGCCTTTTTCAACAGGCATCGACTCGCCCGTAATCGGCGCTTGATCGACGGCTGACCGCCCTGCTTTGACCAGTCCGTCAACGGGAATCCGTTCGCCCGGTTCGATCAGGATCAAGTCGCCCACGCGAATGTCACTCACCTTGATCACCTGTACGCTGTCACCGCGCTTGACCTTCGCTTCGGACGGGTACAGCTTGAGCAAACCGCGAATCGCCTGTCGGCTTTTGCCAATCGCGTAATCCTGCAAGACGTTACTGAGCGAGAACAGGAACAGCAAAATCGCGCCCTCGTGCCATTGATTCACGAGCGCCGCGCCTAACGCCGCGAGGATCATCAGCAGATCAACGTCGAGTTTGCGTTCGCGCAAGCTCTGGATCGCGCCTATCGCGCCGAATAGACCCCCCGCGAGGTACGAAATCACATTAACGACCAGAATCACGCCGTCGGGCGCTTCGATCCGCTCAAGCATGAGACTGAAAATGATTGCGATGAGCGTGACCACTACGAGACGCGGCTCTAACCACGTTTGACTGAACCATGATGGGCGGGTATCCGCCGTGACTGTCTCTTGAGTTGCGATGACTGTAGCCATTTAATCCCCACTGTTAGCTTTTACAGTATCAATAACCTTATTTTAACCGACATTAATTCAAAGATCAACCCACGTTAGCCATGTTATAATCTACAGAAGAAGAAGTTGAAACTCACCTTACGCAGGGTGTCAGTTTGACCCCCACCCCGCTCGCTGCGCTCGCCTCCCTCCCCCGAATTCAGGGGAGGGCGCCAACAGGAGTCGGCTTGCTCCCCTCCTCGAATTCGGGGAGGGGTCGGGGGTGGGGTCA
>JBBQRJ010000521.1:0-3681 GCA_038214955.1 Aggregatilineales bacterium
GATCCGCCCCTTTGCTTGATTGAACTTCACCTTACGCAGTTCGTCGCGCAGCGCGTCGCGCTGTTGGCTGTTGAGATACGCCATCTTTTCGTCCTTTAGCCCCATGATAAAACATCAGGCATCATTGTATAATTGCAGCAAGTTCCACGCCAGAGGGTTCACAACAGTTAGCTTTTTGCGCGTAATTACTGACATGCGTACTAGGCTTCATCTAATATTCCTCAGGTCAATGCTTTTTTAACATCAATGCGTTTACCGGGAAGTAAAAGTAAGTAGAAATTGTGTTTTATGATCTCACCTTACGTAGGGTGTCAGTTTGACCCCCACCCCGCTCGCTGCACTCGCCTCCCTCCCCCGAATTCAGGGGAGGGCGCAAACAGGAGTCTGCTTGCTCCCCTCCTCGAATTCGGGGAGGGGTCGGGGGTGGGGTCAGAAATAACGATCTGCGTAAGGTGAGTTATGATAAAGTCCGTCCGCGAAAGTAGCAGGACGACTTAGACTGTCAGGTTGTTTATATCAGGTCAAAAGAACCGAATGCGAAAATCATCAGTGACGTCGTCAGTGGGCTTTACTTCAAGTGGAAAGGACTTAAAACCCTACTGGAACGCTGCGTGTAAAGCGATCAGCTCACCGTTGTGGTTGCCCACTGCGATAGACTCGCATAGTTCGGATTTGACTTCATCGAAGGATTGGTTGAACGTAACGGTGGACAAATCGTGGTTCTCAGCAAATCTGCTCACACCAGCCCACCCGACGAATTGGTACACGACTTACATTCAATCCTTAACGTCTTTGCTGCCTGAATGCCTAGACTCCGTCCGTACCGTGACGAAATCAAAGAAGATCAGGCTCTATCCAACAGCAGAACAGAAAGCGATCTTTCGGAGGTGGTTGGGGACGTATCGCTATGTTTACAACCAGACATTGGCTTACCTGAAAACCCTAGAAGGGGTTCGTCCCTCGTGGATGGAGATTGCGAAGAACGTTATTCAGCCTCAGCTACCCGCATGGGCGCGGGAAATCCCCTACCAAATCAAGAAAATCGCTGTCAAAGAGGCTTGCGAAGCCTTTACAGCGGTAAAGGTCAAGTTCAAACGGACAGGTGAACTATCCAAGCTCTCTTTCAAAAGCCGCAAATCGCTTGTTCAGACGTGTTACATCCCTAAATCCGCCGTGAGTTCTACAGGAATCTATTACACCTTATCGGGCGTGTTAAAATATGCTGAAGCACTTCCAGTCGAATTCCAAGATTGTGAACTGAGTTATCAACAGGGACGTTGGTTTCTGTGTGTACCCTACCAAACGACAAGCACCAGCGGCGAAAACCAAGTCCGCATTGTCGCACTAGACCCCGGAGTACGCACGTTTCAAACGTTCTTCTCGCCCGATGCCGCAGGTGCGTTGGGCTATCACGACTTCGGCAGAATCGTTCGATTATGCCGCCATTTGGATGATCTGATTTCACGCTACACAACCTCTAAAAGTAAGAAACAGCGTTATCGAATGCGAAAAGCAGCCGATAGGCTGCGTTGGAAAATTCGTGATTTACGCAACGAACTTCATGCTAAGTCCGCCCGTTTTCTCGTCGATCATTTCGATATCCTCCTCATCCCCGCTTTTGAGACCGCTCAAATGGCAAAGCGAGAGAACCGCAAACTGCGCTCTAAAACAGTCCGCGCTCTGCTGACGTGGGCGCACTTTCAGTTCAAACAGCGCCTTAAGTTTGTGGCTTTGCAAGCGGGGAAAACGGTCATCGAAGTCCGCGAAGATTACACCAGCAAAACCTGCAGTTGGTCAGGTGAAATTGTCAAAGTGGGGTCTAGTGAAAGCATTCGCGGTTCGGATCATATTCGTATGCATCGGGACATGAATGGCGCTCGTGGAATCTTTCTGCGAGCTTTGGTAGAACTACCCTTGTTGGACTCTCTCCAACATGCAGTGGCAAACAACGCCAACGATAGTTAGCGTTTAGTAGCTATAAAGGTTCGGTTGCTATGCTTGAACCACGCTCCGTCGGGGAAATCACCGCGATTATTAAGAATCGCCTCGAAAGTGACACCCGTTTACAAGATGTTTGGATTACAGGTGAAATCTCCAATTTTAAACAAGCGTCGTCGGGACATTTGTATTTCTCGCTAAAAGACAGCCAGGCAGAGATCAAATGCGCCATGTGGCGATCCAGCGTTGTCCGCATGACATCGATTCCGCGCAATGGGGACGCTGTGACCGCGCATGGCTATGTCGGCGTGTACGAACAGCAGGGCGCTTACCAGTTTTACGCAGATATGATCCGTCCCGTGGGCGTCGGTGATCTGTATCGCCAGTTTGAAGAACTCAAATACAAACTGGAACTGGAGGGCTTGTTCGCGCTGGAGCGCAAGCGACCTCTCCCCGCCTTTCCGCGCAAACTGGGCGTTGTCACCTCGGCAGATGCCGCCGCGTTTCAGGATGTGCAGAACGTGTTACGACGGCGCTATCCCTTACTTGAAGTGATTTTAGCGCCTACGCTGGTACAGGGACTTGATGCACCTGTGCAGATTGTCAAGGCGTTGGGTCGGCTGAACACGCGGCAAGACATTGACGTGATTCTGGTGTGCAGAGGCGGCGGCAGCATCGAGGATTTATGGGCGTTCAATGATGAACGAGTCGCCCGTGCCATTGCTGGCAGTCGAATCCCCGTGATTAGCGGCGTGGGTCACGAGACAGATTTCACGATTGCCGATTTCGTGGCAGATTTACGCGCTCCAACCCCCTCAGCGGCGGCAGAATTGCTCACGCCGGATATGGCAGATTTGCGCCAGAGCCTTGATCGCATGGCGGGACGACTTGATGAGGGCGTGCGCTACACATTCGAGTCACGGCGGCGGGCAGTCGCGGATAAACAGTGGGCGCTCAAACAGGTGTCTCCGGTGATGCGAATGCGGGCTTATCGTCAACAGTTGAGCAACCTTGACCGCGCTATGATCAACGGGCAGCGGGGACGGATTGAACTGGCACGGGAACGACTGCACGGCTTGGGGATTGCGCTGCTTGCCGCCAGCCCACAGGCGATTTTGGAACGCGGCTACGCGATGATCAGTGCAAACGGACGGCGCATCATGTCTATGCGTGACTTGCAAACGGGTATGACGATCACCGTAGAATTGAAAGACGGCACACGCAGCGCCACAGTAGAGGGTGAACCTAATGACGCTTGACGATTTATCATTTGAAGCGGCTTACACAGAACTTGAAGGCATTGTGATGCAATTAGACACGGGCGATCTGCCGTTAGAAGATTCGGTCACGCTGTTTGAACGGGGCAAAAAGTTGTCGGAGTACTGCCAGCGATTGTTAGATCAAGCAGAGCTACGAATCACGCAAATTAGTGACCTGTGATCATTGGGGTCTTGATCTTTGGGCAAGGATCAGAATCGCACAATAACCCACATATCCCAAAGTCTTGGGATATATTGGGATAAAAGGCTGTTTAGGGATAAAAAAGGGGCAAACTTTGAATTTGCAAAACCTTATCGGGCAAAAACGCAAAGACATTCTTTCAGTCGCCTCTCGGCATGGTGCAACTAACGTGCGAGTCTTTGGGTCGGTTGCGCGGGGTGATGCTAATGATCAAAGTGATATTGATTTACTCGGTCACCTTACGCAGATCGTTATTTCTGACCCCACCCCCGACCCCTCCCC
>JBBQRJ010000522.1:0-3678 GCA_038214955.1 Aggregatilineales bacterium
AGTTACGATAGTGACGCAGTAAATCAACTACGCGGCACAAAAAGTACACAAATTGTCGAAATTCTGGGCTACAGTTATGGAGATGCCATCATCCACCGTAACAACATGGTCTTGCTAAAATGACACTTTTTGACTGCCGCACTTAACTCCCCTCTCCGTTCGGAGAGGGGTTTGGGGGTGAGGCGGCTTTTGTAGGGGTTTTGAAATCTTTCTCCCCTCTCCGTTCGGAGAGGGGTCGGGGGTGAGGCGGCTTTCGTAGGGATTTTGAAATCTTTCTCCCCTCTCCTTTTTCGGAGAGGGGTTGGGGGTGAGGTTAAAGGGGTTGTTTTATGAATCCGGTTGAAGGGGTCAAATCCGTCCAAACTGTTGAACTGGGGCAAAAAGCTAAAGCCGCATCTGTGCAGCTTGCACGTGCCTCCACTGCCATCAAAAACAACGCGCTCCTCGCCATCGCAGACGCGCTCGAAGCCAACGCCGCCGCTATCTTGAGCGAGAATACGCTTGATCTGACCGATGCCCGCGCCAAAGGCTTAAGCGAGGCAATGATTGACCGCCTTAATCTGCATAACCGCATCGGCGCAATTGCGGCAGACGTGCGTAACGTCGCCACCCTACCCGACCCTGTAGGCGACGTTTTCGACGCCAAAACGTTAGAAAATGGGTTGCAAGTCTCCAAACGCCGGACGCCGCTCGGTGTTCTCGGTGTGATCTACGAGTCGCGTCCCAACGTCACCGTTGATGTCGTTGCGCTGTCGCTCAAAAGCGGGAACGCCGTCATTTTGCGCGGCGGCTCAGAAACATTTCGCAGCAACATGGCGCTCGTCCGCGTAATCCGCGATGCGCTTGCGCCCTTCAGCCAGCACATCCCCGTTGATGCGATTCAGTACATCGAAGCTACAGATCGCCGCTATGTGCTGGAACTGCTCAAACTGCATCAGTACGTCGATATGATCATCCCACGCGGCGGCAACGCCTTACATATGTTCTGCCGCGAAAACAGCGTCATCCCGGTGATCACGGGCGGCATCGGCATTTGTCACCTGTATGTAGACGAAACCGCTGATCTCGATGCTGCGTTGAAAATCGTCCACAATGCCAAAGTCCAGCGCCCGTCGGTCTGTAACGCGCTGGAAGTGATGCTGGTACATGAAAATGTCGCAGCATCATTTTTACCCCGTGTCGTTGATCATCTGGGCGCGTCCGGCGTGACCTTCCGCGCTGATCCGCGTGCTATTGATGCCCTCGCATCGCATAGCACTTCTGTAGGGACGCGCAACGGCGCGTCCGCTAGTTTTGTCGATGATCGTGTTCTCCCTGCGGAAGACGGCGACTTTGATACCGAATGGCTGGCGCTCATCTTGAGTATGAAAGTCGTTGGCGGGTTGGATGAAGCGATGGATCACATTCGCCAGCACAGTACCGGACATTCTGACGGCATCCTTACGCAGAATAGGGCGAACGCCGCGCACTTCATCGACTCGGTAGACTCTGCCGCCGTCTACGTCAACGCCAGCACACGCTTTACCGACGGGTCACAATTAGGCTTAGGCGCAGAAATGGCGATCAGCACGCAAAAACTGCATGTTCGCGGACCTATGGCTTTAGAAGCGCTTACAACGTATAAATGGATCATTATTGGTGAAGGTCACACCAGACCTTGAGGATTAAACCTATGGGACGCGTACTCCTGTTAGAAGATAACCCCGAACTGTTGGACGTACTGCAAGAAGTCGTTGTGCTAGCAGGTCACGAAGTACACACGGCGCGTAACGGGCGGGAAGGCTTAGACCTCTTGCTCAATATGAGCTGCGTACCGGAAATCATCATCTGCGATCTGGTCATGCCCGATATGGACGGGCTGACGTTTATACGTCAACTGCGATCAAATCTGGCATGGAATCAAATCTATTGCATCGCCATGAGCGGCGCGAAGCATGAAGCAAGAATGGCGCTTGAAGCAGGGGCGGATCAATATCTCGTCAAACCGTTCAGCATTACCGATCTCAACGATATTTTGGAAGATCGCTACTCAAAATGAAGGAACAACTTCTTCTCAACTATTCTGGATGATCGATACTCAAAATGACAGCAAGCACTTTAATTATACTCAACCCCCACGCAGGCAGCGGACGTGCGGGGGCAATTTGGCGTGAAATAGAACCGACCTTATGGAAACACATGGGCGAAGTGATTGTCGCCGTCACACAGCACCCCGACGAGGTTGCCCGCCACATCCAACAGGCGTACAACGTGGGCGTGCGCCGTGTGATCGCGCTTGGCGGCGATGGCACAAATCATTCGCTGGTCAATGCGCTGGCAGAATTTAACCAGAAGCATAACCCACCGATGATCTACGGCAACATCCCCGTTGGCACGGGGCGCGATTGGGCGCGAGGACAGGGAATCCCCTACACCGACCCGCAGCGAATCGCCCAGTGGATCATCGGCGCGAAACCCACTCCAACCGATGTCGGCATGGTCACCAGCGGCGCAACCCGCGAATACTTCCTCAACATTGCCAGCACGGGTTTAGGCGGTGAAGTCGTCAAGCGAGTCAACGCGACCAAACAGCGCCGTCCCTGGACGTTTCTACTCTCGACCATACTCACCACCTTGAGCTATGAGCCGCAGCCTGTTCAGGTCAAAATTGATGGTGAGGATTGGTACGAAGGCACAGCCTACGCGGTTGCGGTTGCCAACGGTTCAAGTTTCGGGCATGGCATGAAAATCGCGCCGAACGCCAACACCTCGGACGGCTTATTTGAGGTGGTGTTAGTGAAAGGCGTTTCCCGCCTCACCGTGCTAACCGCTTTACAGCGCGTCTACAACGCGACCCACCTGACGCATCCCGCTGTGATGTCTACGCGGGGCAAATCGGTGTCGGTGGTCAGCCCACGCGGTTTAATCGATATGGAACTTGACGGGGAATTTAACGAAGGGCGAGAAGTCACCTTTACGGTACACCCCGGCTTGCTGCAAATGCTGCTTTAGTGACGCACGTCCCGCTCCCACCATTCAATGGTCGTGATGCTAGGGACTGTCGATAACAGCAGGTGGATTGCCTGTGTGATTTCTCGTTTATCGCTGGGTGAGGGGCGTGCAAACAGTCTCCACATCCATAGACATCCGGGGTCAAAATCCACGCCTACGAGCCAACGCGATTCCGCGTGACCTTCAAATCCCGGCGGCTCATACTGTCCGGTGGTGATCCAGTAATGCGATCTATTCAACATCAGATGAAATCCATAACCGTAATCCTCGCCGATCACTTCGCTAACGTCGTAACCGCGCTCGTGCAACTCGGTTCGCAGCCATTCAGCGAGGTCGTGTCCTAGCACGTCATTAATCGCGTCAGGGCGGGGCGTTAAGCTATAGTTCGCTGAATAAAAGGTCACAATCGCCATAATGCCCCCCCAACAGGCAGGATCAGTTTATGTGGAGGTCAGCTTCTTCTCTGGTGCAGAAGGCGTGCTGACCGTTGGAACGGTGGATAGTTCTGGAGCAGGTGACGGGATAGAGACGGGACTCGGTGTCGCAGTGGGGCTTTCCATCGTCTGCGTGATCGTAGCAGGTGCGACAACGGTTTTCGCCTTGATGCTCATTTCGTACTTTTGCACCAGTTCCACGACTTCGCCCACGGGCAGCGGCTTGGATAAATAACCATCACAGCCCGCCTCT
>JBBQRJ010000523.1:0-3669 GCA_038214955.1 Aggregatilineales bacterium
GATTCGGGATGCTGATCAAAAAGAACGGTTAGCGCGTGTAATGGGAGATCGCTTGCGTCGTGATTTGGAAGCCGACGGCGTGCTGGAATCCGTGATAGCAGCGGATACCGGACGCTCGTACAACCGTATCACGTCTGCGCCTGTGCTGATTGCGCTGTGCTTATCGCTGGTGGACATGGATCGCTATCCAGATGAGCGCCGAAATGAAAAAGAATATCTGATGGCGGTACAAAGCACGGCAATGGCGGGTCAAAATTTGCTGCTGGCGGCACACGATCAAGAATTGGGCGCGTGTTGGATGTGTGCGCCGCTATTTTGCCCGGACGTAGTGAGCGTGGCGCTCGATCTTCCCTCCGATTGGCAGCCCCAAGCCTTGATCACAATGGGTTATCCCGCAGAATCCCGCGAAAAAACGCGCCATGCGTTAGAAGCGGGGGTCGTGTGGCGATAAATCCGAATGTTGTGGTATTGGTCGGTGGGGTGGGTGGCGCGAAACTGGCACATGGACTCGCGCAGATTTTGCCGCCTGAAAACCTCACGGTGATCGTGAATACAGGGGACGACTTCTGGCATTACGGTTTGCGAATCTGCCCTGACCTCGACACTGTGATGTATACGCTCTCCGGTCTGGTCGATAAAGTGAACGGGTGGGGTGTTGCGGGAGACAGCACCCGCATGTTAGAGGCGTTGGGACGCTATGGTGAATTGCCTTGGTTCAAACTTGGTGATCAGGACGTGGCGACTCATTTACTGCGAACGAACGAATTACAGGCAGGTGAACGACTCACAACCATCACCGGAAAGCTAAATCGCGCATTAGGCGTTCAACTCGCCGTTTTGCCGATGTCCGATGCACCTGTTTCGACCATGCTGGATACCGTTGAGTATGGCGAACTGGAATTTCAGGTGTATTTTGTGCGCTATCGCTGGCAGCCCACCGTAACCGCGATCCGCTATGCGGGAATTGGGGCGGCGAGTGTGAGCGAAGAAGTTAAAGCGGCGATTGGGGCAGCGGACATCATTATGATCGCGCCGTCGAATCCTTGGTTGTCTATCTGCCCGATCTTATCCCTGCCGGGAATGCGGGATTTTCTCATTTCGCGGGATATTCCCCGTGTGGCGGTCAGTCCCATTGTGGGCGGCAAAGCGATCAAGGGTCCAGCAGCAAAACTTATGGCAGAATTAGGATATACCGTTTCAGCGCAAACGGTGGTACAGGTCTATGGAGATGTAATAAACGGCTTCGTCTATGATGAGCGTGATGCAGATTTGCATGTTTCCGGTCTGGATACCGTGATGTTTGACACGGTGATGCAGTCGGATGCTGACCGGGCAGTTTTGGCGCGTCAGATTCTTGAGTGGACATTGAGGAAGACATTATGAGTATTTGGGCTATTATTCCGGTCAAGCCGTTTAGTCGCGCCAAAAGTCGGCTTGCGGAAGTGTTGTCGCCACAGGAACGCGAACAGCTTGCCGAGTCGCTGTTTCGCCGTGTGGTGACGGTAGTGAAAGCTGTTCCCGCTATTGCCGGAACGCTGGTTATCAGCCGTGATACGCGGGTATTGAGCCTTGCCCGTGACTTGGGCGTCAATACGGTGCAAGAGGGTGGTACGCTAGAACTCAACAATGCGCTGATGCGGGCAACGCAGGTTGTCAAAGGCTGGCGAGGCGAGGCAGTCCTTATTCTTCCGGCTGACCTCCCCTTGATTGCGGCGGCAGATGTGACAGGGATGATCGCGCTTGGCATGGAGGATCACAGCGTTGTGATTGCGACAGACTTTCACGACGATGGGACAAATGCCATGCTCATTCGCCCGCCGGGATTGATTCCCTACGCCTATGGAACAGGTAGTTATGCGCGGCATTGTGCTTTGGCGGGGGAAGTTGGCGCGACGGTGAAGATTTATCAATCCGAACGATTGGCACTCGATATTGATACACCATCAGATTTGGAAGATTATTATCGGTTAACTGGGGTGACAAAGGGACAAGTTTTTCCCACCAGCACGCCATAAGGAGAAACATTCATGGCAGATCGCGTAGCACTTTATTTACAAGATGCCCATTCTTTGCAAGATGCAATTAAGGTTGTGCAGTACGCCGAATCACGCGGGTTCGAGGCGGTGTGGCAGGCGGAAAGTCGGCTTGTGCGTGATGCGATTGTGCCAATGGCAGCATTCGCCGCCACGACGAGCAAAATCAAAATCGGGTCAGGCGTGATCAATAATTGGACGCGCAACCCCGCTGTCATCGCAGCGACTTACCTCACGTTGGATGATCTCGCACAAGACCGCATCATCTGCGGGATTGGCGCATGGTGGGATCCTCTCGCGCAAAAAGTCGGGATCACCCGTACCAAACCACTCCTCGCCATGCGTGAAGTCGTGACCGTTGTGCGCGATTTGCTGGCACGCAAGCGCGTGACGTTTCACGGCGAATTCGTTCACCTGACCGATGTTGAACTAGACGTAGTGCATGGGCGCAAAGAACCGCGCAACGTACCCATCTATATCGGGGCGACGGGTCCTCAAATGATGGCGCTCACGGGTGAAATTGCCGACGGTGCGGTGTTAAATTACCTCGTCGCGCCCAAGTATAATCAGGGGGCGCTCGAACAATTAGAGATCGGCGCGAAAAAGGCGGGTCGCCGCTTGGAAGACATTGACCGTCCTCAGTTGGTGGTCTGTTCAGTTGATTCGGATCGTAAAAAGGCGCTCGATAACGCCCGTAAACTGGTCACGCAGTATTTGGGACAGCAGCCGCACATCATGAAAGCCAGTGGCGTCAGTCAAGAACTGCTTGACGAGATCGGGCAAGTGTTAACATGGCCCGCCACCGAAGAACAGATCGAGGAGGCGATGCGTCTCGTCCCTGACGATGTGGTACAAATGATCACCGCTTCTGGTACACAAGAAGAAGTGCGGGCGAAAGTGCGCGAATATATGGACTATGGCGCAACCTGCCCGATCCTTTACCCACTTGGAGATGACGTGCGCTTGATGATTGACACGTTTGCTAATGGCTACTCTCGTTAAGCTGGACGATGTGCTGCGCCTTCAATCGAGCGTCTCCCGTAGACGCTCGATTTATAATGCGCTGTTGTGTATCACTCTGGCGCTGGTCGTTTTTGTCGCTTATATGGCGGCGGGGTCGGTTGACGGTCAGCCGATCATGCCGTTGGATGATGCCTACATTCATTTTCAATACGCCAGAAGCATCGCCAGCGGTCAACCCTACGCTTATAACTCCGGTTTGCCACCCACTTCTGGCGCGACCAGTTTTTTGTATCCCTATCTGCTTGCCGTTGGACATCTCGTCGGTTTTCGTGAATTAAACCTTGCTTACTGGGCAAGCGGGATCGGCGTGCTGGCATTGGCGGCGTCTGGTTGGTTGGTCTACCGCCTCAGCCGCGAACATGCACCCGACTGGTTAGCGTGGGTGGGGTCGGGGCTGTTCATTTTGAGCGGTGAATTTGCGTGGCACGCCGTCAGCGGCATGGAAACATCGCTCGTCGTCATGCTGACTTTACTCACGCTGTACGGGGTCATTCGTCGTGATGTACGACTCACAGCTTTTGCGGCGACTTTGTTAGCATTGAGTCGTCCCGAAGGCGGCTTACTCGCTGTCATCGCGGCGGGTGTCATGCTTTATCAAGCGATGCAAACGATC
>JBBQRJ010000524.1:0-3663 GCA_038214955.1 Aggregatilineales bacterium
GTCCGAGTGTATTGGCTGAGAGAGTCATGGGCAGTCGGCGTCCTCGCCTGATGAGTGATCCGGTTTCTGCCCACATTATACACAATCGCGGCTGTAATCTTTCCAAAATTGATAAACCTCCTTGACTCGGTAGCACAATTCCCATTATACTGTCTTTTGAAGTGAAAATCGCTTTATAAAACGATGCTAATCCCTGTGCCGCTAGTCGGCACTCTTTTTCGCCACCGCCTCGTTTTAAGAAACGAAATCTATCTCGGAGAACGATGTCTTGGCGAAACGTGGCAGACCCAAGAGCAAAATGCAGTTGAGTATCGGCGTTGACCCTGGTCTGTGCCGTTTCGGCAGCCTGAGCGAGGCGATCAACGCCAGCACCGATATTCTGGCGCATTTGATTCGCCAAGGAGACAGCCAACGAAGGTTGATGGATGCTGCCGCTGCTCCCCAGGACGAACAAGTAGTGATCGGAGGTGATTAGGCAGCCGTTTTTATTTTGTCGAGTTCAACCGTATCCAATCCGTTACTCAAGGAGTCTCAAAATGATCAAGCGTATCGAGTTCACCCTTAATCTGGACGATCCGCATGAAGCAGCGATTTATCGGGCGCTGCGTCCATCTCTCAAATATCGCCGCGCCGGAGCGATCATTCGCGCCGCGCTCAATACCCACCTTGTTCAGTCGGAAAACAGTCGTATGCCATCCGCCCAGAAATTACCGATTAATCAAGGGGAATCACGATGAGCAAGCGCAAGCATGTTCAAGCTACTGTGCCCGGCAGCAGCATGACCGTTGGTTTGGACATCGGCTACGGGGTTACGAAAGCTGTGACCACTGAGCAGGTTGTGACCTTCCCATCTGTGCTAGGACACGCCCGCGAACTCAAGTTCGCTCAGGATGAGATTGCCGAACGGCATCCTGGCGACCAGATCGTGGATGATGAGGGGGCGTGGTTTGTGGGCAACCTGGCGTTGGCACAGCTCCCGCCCGGTGAACTCCTGCGTTTGCGCGGGCGTACCGCCAACGAGAACACGATGGGCAACGCCTTCCGGCTGCGGCTGGCAAAGGTCGCCATTGGCAAATTGGTGGCGGGGATGTGGAACCGTGACGTTGTGCATTTGCGGATTGCGTCGGGGCTCCCGGTCGATCACATGCGCGATGCGGCTGAGTTCAAAACCGCGCTCTTGGGGCAGCACGTGATTCGCACGGACACCGCCGACCTGATCGCCAACATCGCGGAGGTGATGGTCATGCCGCAGGGGTATGGATCGATCTACGCCATGAGCTTGACAGATGCGGGTGAAATCAATCGCCAGCACACTTATCGCCGAACGGGGGTGTGTGATGTGGGGACGTACACGGTTGACCTCGCATTAGATGAGGAAGGCGAGTATGTCGATGCCGAAAGTGGGAGTGTGGAGAGCGGCGTGTACACGGCACAGGAACGGATCGCGGCGGCGTTGGAGCGCGATTATCGCCAGAAGATGCCGTTCAAGCTCGTCGAGGAAGTGCTGCGAACCGGGGTATTTCGCGCCAATGGGCAGCCTGTCGATTACAGCGGGATCGTTGAAGAAGCCCTTGCTCCACTTCGCAGCGCGACGTTGAGTCTGATGAGCGAGAAGTGGCACGGTGGCGCGACGGTGGATGTGATTTACCTGTCGGGTGGCGGCGCGGAGTTGGTTTATGAAGAAGTGCGAGCGGCGTATCCACAGGCGCAGCTTTTGCCGGAAGCCCAACTCGCCAACGCCCGTGGGTATTTGAATTACGCCCGGTTCGTCGCTCGCCAAGGGTAGACGAGGGGGTGTTGGGGGTGTCGTACCCGTGCGGACAGCGAGCGTACAAGTGCGTACACCCCTGAGAGGAGCGGAAGCGATGGCAAAAGCACGCCGGATGACAGCGACGGTCAAAATGACGTTCACCGAGGATACTGACTTGATTGGGTGGTGGAACAGCATCCCACGCGGCAGCCGTAACGCCGTGATGAAAGACATGATGCGCGACTATATGGAGCGTAACCGGGGTGGTTTTCGTCCGGTCATCCCGAGGAATCTGCCGCAGCCGTTTGACCCTCAGCGTTTCACGCAGGTCTGTGACGATGCGGCGTGGATCCGTTCGGCGCTGAACGACCTGCCGGGCTATATGGAACGGGTGATCCAGCACGTCGCTGCCATGCAGCCTGTCGGCGGGGCAGTGGGAACATATGCCCGCGAACCGACAAAGGGTTTCGATGACGAGGAAGTGACCAAACGCGAAGCGAAAGTGAGAAAGGCGCAGTGGTGATCAGTCTCTGTCAGAGAGCACAGTGCAAGTACGACTGTCGTCCGCAGGATGGTGGGGATCGCCGTGGCGGGTGCGCCGCTATAGTGGGGGCAAGGGGTGGCTGTTGCACAGTCCGTCCCTTGTCATTGGCGTTCGTTCGCTTCGCGCTCGATGCCCCCACTATAGCAAGCCAGCTAAAACGCTGGCTGCTCAATCGCCGCAGAGCTTCGGTGCAGCGCCTCACGGCGGCAGCACCGGTTCGGCGGTGCAGAGCACCCGCCGAACGTGTAGACGGTACCTGTACCGTCTACACACCACACCCCGCGTCGATTTCGCGGGTCAACGTGAACCGGTTCGTTTGTAAACCAGAAAGGCAGGAATGATGAACCATCGACAGGCGATCCGTGAGGTGGCAAGACACTTTCCCGACCTGACACAGCGCCAGATTGCGGAAGTGTTTGAGGTGCTAGTCGAGGTGTGGCGTGCGGAACTGGCGCAGCCGGGCGCTGAAGTTGTCATCCGTGACTTCGGCAAACTGACGGTCGAAGTGCAGTGGATGAAGAACAGTGGCGCAGTGCGGACTCAGATGGGCAGTACCGCGCCCGACCGTCTGATGCGCCTATATTTCCGTTTTCGTCCCACGCCGGGACTGCGTGCGGACATCGAACAACTGATAAAGGAGGGCACATGACTCGCAAAGACAAAATCAAACCCCGCTTCAGTGTCGGGCTGACTCCGGATCAGGTCAGCCGCCTGGACGAGATTCAGCGCACGCGCAGCCGCAAGGGGGAGAAGTCCAACCGCGCTGCACTGGTACGCGAAGCGGTCGGTTTCTACCTCCAGCATCAGCCCGACTTGGTGGGTTCGCGCAAAGCCATCGCCAAAGACCTCGAAGGCAAGATTGACGCGCTCGACGCGAAACTTGAGGACTTGCAGGTGCAGTTCACGGCGTTCGTCGAAAGCGTGACGCGCCGCCGGACGGGAGGTTAACGGATGGATCGCAAGCAGATGTGTGTCGCTAACGTGCAGTACAAGAAGCCGACCGCCAACGAGGCGAAGCGGGCGCATGGGCTGCTGCGCTATTTGACTTACCGCGAAAGCCGCGACGAAGGAGCACGCTACGCCGCTGGACGGGAGCGCTGGGAGGATCACGGCATGGGGGGATCGGTCACGGAGATCGCGCAGCACTGCGAGGCATTGCAAAGTAAGCATGTGCTGCTATTTAGCCTCGTCTACAACGTCAACCCCGATCTGATCGCCATGGTCGCGCCGGAGCAGCGGGAGCAGTTCGTGCGCGAACTGACGGTCAGTACCACCGAGGCATTCTTTGAAGAACGGGGCATCGATACGGGGGTGGAATATTCTTTCGTTATCCACCACCGTCAGACCGACGATTCAGAGTCGCCGGGAC
>JBBQRJ010000525.1:0-3645 GCA_038214955.1 Aggregatilineales bacterium
CACCGGATTCGGGTCGCGCACCGCACTTTTGAGCAAGCCTTTCGCATCATACGGGGTGGACGGTACGACGATTTTTAAGCCGGGAACATGGGCGAAAAACGCCTCGACGCTCTGGCTGTGATACAACCCCCCTGAGATTCCACCGCCATAGGGCGCGCGGATCACCAGCGGGACGCGCCATTGTCCGTTGGAACGATAGTAAAACTTTGCCGCCTCGTTGACGATTTGATTGAAGGCGGGGTGAATGAAGTCGCTGAACTGAATTTCGCAGATGGGGCGAAGTTCCGCCAGCGCCGCGCCGATGCCAATGGCGACAATCGAGAGTTCTGCCAACGGCGAGTCGATGATGCGAGTTGCGCCGTACTTGTCGAATAAACCTTGAGTCGCACGAAAGACGCCGCCGCGCACGCCTACATCTTCCCCTGTGATGAACACACGGGGGTCACGCGCTAATTCTTCGTCTAACGCCATTCGCACAGCATCAATCAGAGTCATATTCGGCATGGGATTATTCCTCAAGAGGGGCGTAAACGTCGCCTAAAGCATCTTCGGGGGCGGGGAAGGGCGCAGCTTCGGCAGTCGCCTGCGCTTTATCGACTTCTGCGCGGGCGAGGACTTCATACTCATCGAGGATGGCTGGTGTCAAAATGCCTGCTTCTTCCAGATAGCGACGAAAACGTATGACGGGGTCTTTTTTCTTCCAGCCTTCGACCTCTTCACGGGTGCGGTAGCTGCGATCATCGTCGTCGGACGAATGCGGTACAGGACGGTAGGTTTTCGCTTCAACCAGAGTCGAACCATCGCCATTGTATGCGCGTTCCACCGACTCTGCCATCACATCGTAGACGGCTAGAATGTCGTTTCCATCGACGACAGCGCCATGTACGCCATACGCCGCCGCTCGATCTGCGACATTGGCAACCGCCATTTGCGATTCCATGCGGACGGAAATGGCATAATTATTGTTTTGCACTAAACAAATGAAAGGGAGTTTATGCACTCCCGCCCAATTCATGCCCTCGTGCCATTCGCCCTGTGAGGTTGAGCCTTCGCCTAGACAGGTCAACGCAACGCGGGGCTGAGTCGGGTCTTTGGGATCGACCAGACCGCATGTTTGACGGTACTTGATGGCAAAGGCGATTCCGGCAGCCTGGGGAACCTGAGTCGCTACCGGGGCTGAACCGCTGACGATATTCAGGGGTTTGTAACCGAAGTGGGACGGCATTTGACGGGCATTGCTGCTGTATTCGCCTTTTTTGGCGTACAAGCTCATCATGAAGTCGGTTGGGGTGACGCCTACTGCCAGTACAAGCGCAAGATCACGGTAGTAAGGATGGACGTAATCGACACCGCGATTGATTGCGAATGCCGCACCTACTTGAGTCGCCTCGTGACCCATGCCGCTGATATGAAAATGAATTTTACCTTGACGATGAAGCGCCCAACTCCGTTCATCCAAACGGCGGCTTAAAAGCATAATCCAGAACATTTCCAGCAACGTTTTTTCGCCTAGTCGGGATGATGCCCGCGCTACAGCGTTGGTGGTCATTCAGACTCCTTGTAAGATTTTTTGTGATAGTCATGGAGTGATTATAGCATATTAGGTCTACACAAATAAAAAGCCTGAAAGTTCGTACACAATGCCTAATGTTGAGATTCGGTTATATTATTGTGAATTTTCGTTAAAAATGGGTAGTCTTAATTCCCATAACCTCTATAATGGGTAGAAAATATCTTAACGGTTCCTTAAAACAGGATTTTTTTGATGAACGTCCCATCGAATCAAGATTTTGCGACCGAAGTTAAATTCGACCGCCTCAAAATCCTTTGGCGGGTGACGATTGTTCTCAGCGTGATTACGGGATGGTTGGTGCTGAACGCAGGTATGCTCCAACGTACCGAAATTGTGCGACCTTTAATCCCGGTTGCGATCATGCTGGTGGGAACATTTGTCACACGGTATTTCTTACTCAGTAACCGTTATGTCACAGCGGCATGGACTTATATTGGTTCGGGTTTAGCCGCCCTTTCGGTACTACTGGCGATTAGCACCCTTGAGATGATCAACGTCTGGGTATTTTTCTTCGTGTTGGTTATTTTCATCGTCGGTTTACTTCTGCCCCCTACGAATACACTGCTGCTGGCGGTGATTTCATCGCTGCTGCTAACATTCGTGCCAGCTTTAACTCAAGGTGGAATGGCATATTTTGGCGCTCCACAAGTTGCCGCCATCATCATGACGTTCCTCGCGGCGGTCATTGCGATGCAGGTCACGGGTGATTTGTACCAAGTGGCAGAATGGGCGCTGCAAAACTATCAGCGTGAACGACGAGTCGCCGCTGAACTGTATGACAGCCGCCTTGAAGTGGAGAAAAGTTTTGTCCGCACCCGTGCGTTGAGCGAACGTCTGCAAGAGACGAACAACGAACTGGACTCTGCTCGTCATGCCGCTGAAGACGCCAAGCATTTTCGTGGTCAGTTTTTGGCGAATATGAGCCATGAACTGCGTACCCCATTGAACGCGATCATCGGGTTTAGCGAGACGATGCTCAAGTTCCCGGCAATGTATGACGGCGTTAAACTTGCGGGCGCTTATGAAGCCGACTTGCAGCAAATTTATTCCAGCGGTAAGCAGTTGCTCAACTTGATCAATGACATTCTCGATCTGGCGAAAGTCGATGCGGGTAAGCTCGACATTCGGATGGAATGTATTGACCTGAAACCCATAATCAACAGTGTACTTTCTACGGCTTCCGGTTTGCTGGCGGGTAAACCCATCCGGTTAGAGGCTGACCTGCCAGAGTACATTCCTCAAGTGTGGGCAGATGAAGCACGTATTCGCCAAGTGCTGCTGAACGTGTACAGCAACGCGGCAAAATTCACGGATCGCGGATCAATCAAGATTACGATGCACTCGATGAACGATATGGTGCAGATTTCGCTCACCGATACTGGCGTGGGTATTTCGCAGGACAATATGAATGTCATCTTTGAAGAATTTAAACAAGCCAGTGGTCCCGGACGCGATCCACGTTCTGGCGCAGGGTTGGGCTTGGCAATTTGCCGCCAACTGCTGACGTTGATGGATGGGCGCATCTGGGCAGAAAGCACTGTCGGCGTAGGCAGCATTTTCCATATCGAGCTGCCGCTGTACGTTGGGCAGGGAGAAGAACCAATCACTATTGATGCAATAGAAATGTCGAAATAGACCGGTTTAAGGGAAAATATCATGCGGATCATGTATGTTGAGGACAACCCCGCCAATATATCTCTGTTGCAGCGCATCGCTCGCATGGGGGGGCATGAAGTGATCAATTATACGGATGGTGAAATGGCGCTCAGTCGTTTCGCTGGCGATGATCCTGATCTTGTCCTAATGGATTTGCAACTTGAAGGGCAAATTGGCGGGTTGGAAGTCGTGCGGAGACTTCGTGAAAAGGGCTTCAAAACGCCGATTGTGGCAGTGACTGCATATGCGATGGTCGGTGATCGCGAACGCTGTTTAGAGGCGGGCTGTGATGGTTATTTATCCAAGCCGCTGCCCGTGGGCGAAGTCGTGGAACTGGTGCAAAAGTACGAAATGAGCATCAAGGCGAAAACCGTTGTCGCACCTGCTACGATCACGCAGACGATGGAAAGCCCCAC
>JBBQRJ010000526.1:0-3644 GCA_038214955.1 Aggregatilineales bacterium
CCGGCGTTTGTCTGGTCAATGGCGTTGATCAAGCGGGCGGCGGCAGAAGTACATCTTGACCTCGCCTTGATGGACGAGAAGATGGCACGGGCGATCATGCAGGCAGCCGACGAAGTGGTAGAGGGCAAGTGGAATTCCGAATTTGTGGTCGATCCGTTCCAGGCAGGGGCGGGGACAAGCCACAATATGAACATCAACGAAGTGATCGCTAACCGCGCCAACGAAATTCTTGGCTATCGGCTTGAAGACCCCAATAAGCCGGTCAACCCCAACGATCATGTCAATATGGCGCAAAGCACCAATGACACGATCCCAACGGCGATTCGTTTGGGCGCGTTGTGGCGCTTTGATGAACTGGTCAATGCGTTGAACGCGCTGGCAGAAGCCTTCGAGATCAAATCCCGCGAATGGGATGAAGTTGTCAAGAGCGGACGCACACACTTGCAGGACGCCGTTCCAGTGCGCTTGGGTCAAGAGGTGGGCGCGTGGGCAAAAGCAGTCCGACGAAGCGTGGAAAAGATTGAGATGGCGGGGGAAGGCTTACGCCGCTTAGGGATTGGTGGGACAGCAGTCGGATCGGGCTTGAACGCACATCCCGAATATCACCGCCGCATGGTCGCCAAGTTGAGCCAGTTGAGTGGTTTGAAGCTGTACGAGTCGGATAATCTGTTCGAGTCGATGCAGTCCATGGGCGATGCAACCTTCTTCTCATCGGCAATTCGCACGACGGCACAAGACCTCAGCCGTATTGCCAATGATATTCGTTTGCTGTCGAGTGGACCCACCACCGGGTTAGCCGAACTCACTTGCCCCCCTGTGCAGCCCGGTTCATCAATTATGCCGGGGAAGGTCAACCCCGTCATGGCAGAAATGCTCAATCAAGCCATGTTTCATATCATGGGGAGCGATTTGACCGTGATGCTGGCATCGCAAGCGGGTCAGCTTGAACTAAACGTCATGATGCCGATTATCGCGCACAACCTGTTCGAGATGGAAATCGTCATGATTGGCTCGGTGAACGCCTTTACGACCAAGTTGGTCGTTGGCTTGATCGCCAACAGCGAACGTGCGACGGCTTGGTTGGCGAAAAACCCGATCCTCGTGACCGCACTTAACCCGATTATCGGCTACAAGAAGGGCGCAGAAGTCGCCAAGAAGTCGCTGGCAGAAAACCGCAGCATCCGTGAAATTGTGGTCGAACTCGGCTACATGACTGCCGAAGACGCAGACAAGGCGCTGGACGCTCGCACGATGACCGAAGGTGGCATTCAGGGTATCGCTGGCGGCGGTTGATTAATTTGTGACAAGTGGGGCGAGGCTTCCCTTGCCCCAGACCATCAAACTAGATTCCTCCATTTGAGTAGGTTGGGTTATCGAAAGAGCGCCGTAAGACCTCTACCTTCAGGGATGGGGATAGAAGGCGTTACAGTTCGTTGCATCGAGTGTCCCTATGAAGTATACTTTGTGTCAATACGCTTGGACGAAAGACTACACAAGCCTGTCATGGGATGGTAGAAAATACAGTCCAATGCGGCACTTTAACAACTGAATGTAGGGCGTTGCGATGGGGAGTCCATCGCGTAAAACATTCAACACCAACGAGTGAAAACTGGACACGAGAGTCCTTAAAATCTCAATAGGCTAGGACATTAGCCTACTAGGGAAGGTGTCGTCAGACTTGCTTCGGCAAGCAGCATCGTTTGACCCTAGAAGCCCTCGCCTTTAGGTGTGGGGAGTATGTCACACGGTATACTGTGTGGGCAAGCATTAAACTGATGCGCTCTGTTCCGTAATAAGGCGTTCATTGCAATCGTGGCGACCCGAAAATTAGGTAAATACGAGATTATTGCGCGGCTCGGACGTGGGGGCATGGCGGAAGTTTTCCGCGCCTACCACGCGAGTCTTGACCGCTATGTAGCGATCAAGGTGTTGCATTCTTTCCTTGCAGACGACCCCGAATTCAAAGAACGCTTTGAAAAAGAAGCTAAGAATATCGCACGGTTGAAACAGCTTAATATCGTTCAGGTGTACGACTTTGAAAACGACGCCGAGAACGAAAACTACTACATGGTGATGGAACTCATTGAGGGTCCCACCTTGAAGGAAGTGTTAAGCGACCTGCAATCGCGCAACGAAATTATGCCGCTCAAAGAGGCGCTGCGGATTGGGCGCGAGGCAGCCAGCGCACTCGCTTACGCCCACAGCCAGAGCATGATTCACCGTGATGTGAAGCCCGCAAACCTCATGCTGGATGCTGACAGTCGTGTGGTTCTGACAGACTTCGGCATTGCCAAAATTGTCACGGGTATTCAATTTACAGCCAGCGGCGGCATGGTTGGCACGCCCGCCTATATGGCGCCCGAACAAGGTTTGGGCGATGCGGGTGATGAACGATCCGACCTCTACTCGCTTGGCGTGATCATGTATCAGTTGGTCACAGGCGAATTGCCTTATGAGGGTGATACCCCGATTGCCGTGATTCTGCGCCATGTCAACGAACCTGTACCCTCCGCAAAGGTTTTGAATCCCGATTTGCCTGAGTCAGTCGATAGAATTATTTTTCGTTTGATGTCGAAAGACCCCGAAGATCGCTATCAGTCGGCAGGAGAATTGATCGCAGACTTAGAAAAAGTCGAACGCGGTCAAACGATAGATTTTGATGTGGCGACCAAAAGCAATCGCACGGCAACAGGGTCGAATGACGAACATGATACGCTGAGTATTACACCGATCAGCGGAATAACCCCCCTCAAGCGTTCGGGTATAGAAATCGCACAAACGAGGGAAGCTGCCGCCGCTGGCGTTACACCGCGTCGTGGATTTCCTATCTGGCTGCTGCTGCTCATCTTGATAATGATGATCGGTGGCGGCGTGATCGGCTTGCTGCCGCGTGAAGATGGACGGTCTTTGCTTGCCGCTCTGCTCAGTACATCAACGCCGTCGATCACGCCCACCTATACGCCGTCAAACACACCGACGGAAACGCCAACGCAAACATTGACACCCAGTGAGACCTATACGCCGTCAAACACACCGACCCAGACGGTTACACCAAGCGAGACGTATACGCCCTCGAATACACCCACGAATACCTATACGCCGACCAACACATGGACTCCAACCAGTTCATATACACCGTCAAACACGCCGACCAATACCTTTACGCCGTCGAACACACCGACTCTAACGCCGTCGCTCACGCCAAGTATTACCCCAACCGCGACCATTGACCTGACCATGACGTTGATCGTAGCGACTCAGTTCTATGAGTATCAGACTGCGACCATTGCCGCGTGTGACTTTGATTACGCGATCAGCGATCAACAGCCGCCTGATGGTGATTTCTTCCGCGCCAATCAACCCTACCAACTGGTGATCACGTTTGTGAATACGGGGACATGCCCCTGGGAACGGAACACATCGTTGGTCTATATCAGCGGTGAGGATTTTGACGCCGGAGCGCGTATTTTTATCCGTGAACGGGTGAATGTAGGCGAGGATGCAGCAGTAACTTTTGCCGGACGCACACCGCGCACAGGCGCGTTATACACTGGCATCTGGGAACTGCGGACGCCGGGACAAATTCTTATCGGCACGCCATTAACGATTAGTGTGCAAGTGTTTGAAGGACAATAAACATGGAT
>JBBQRJ010000527.1:0-3640 GCA_038214955.1 Aggregatilineales bacterium
TCTTGCATCGACAACTGGATTTTCGCAGATAGGGAACGCGCCTGAAGGCTATGTCTATCTCTCCGCCAACAGCCCCAATGTGGGTGCGACCATGACGCTGGACTATCACACGGGCGACCAGACACGCACGCTGTTCACGGGCGCGTCCGATGATTCGGGCGGCGCATGGACGATGATCTGGACGACCCCTGTCCAACCCGCTGAGGATCTGCCGCCGTTCATCGTGCGGTAAACGAGATACCATTTGTAGGGGCGGGGACACTGCCCCGCCCCTACAATGCTACAGTGCAATCTTGAATTCGGAGTTGATGGTCAAAACGCGGCGGTTTGACCGTCTTTGCGCGGATCGCTGCCGCCGAACAGTACGCCGTTTTCAGCGCGGATAATCTGCCCATCACCGAACAAGCCGCGTCCAACCCCGCTGACAGGGCGCACGCGGTGTCCCAATTCTGCAAGTCGTGCCATCGTCTTGATCGGGAGTCCGTCTTCTAATGCCAACATGCTTTCGCCTGTGCCATCTTCCAGACACCAGCGGAAGCGATTGAGCGCCTCTTGTGGATTCTGGTTGTCGTCAATCATGGCGATCATCATCTGAAAATGTCCCTGCGGCTGCATGAACCCACCCATGACTCCGAAAGACGCCCATAACGCGCCGTCACGGGTTGCCATCGCCGGAATGATCGTATGGTAGGGGCGCTTGTTGGGCGCAAGTTCGTTCGGGTGTCCTGCTTCCAGTGTGAACAATGCGCCCCGACTTTGCAGGAATACGCCTGTGCCTTTGGCAACGATCCCTGTACCAAAGCCCGTGTATAGGCTGTTGATGAACGAACAGGCATTCCCGTAACCGTCCGCCACGCTGAGATATACTGTGTCTGACCCCTTGAGCGGTCTGCCGTAGTCGGGCGGCTGCATCGCAGACGTGGGCGAAATCAACTGGCGGCGTTCGGCGGCGTAGGGATGGCTCAACAGCCAGTCGAGCGGGGCGGGGTTGGTCGCCATATCCGCCACGTACTGACGCGCATCGGCAAAGGCAAGGCGCATCGCTTCGACCATCAGGTGAATACGTTCCGGCGAGTCCCATGCCAGCGCCGCGAGATCAAACTCATTGGCGATGTTCATGGCTTGCAGCGCGGCGATCCCCTGTCCGTTGGGCGGACATTCGTAGACGCGCACCCCGCGATAATCGGTTGAGATGGGCGTGTCCCATGTCGAACGATGATTTTTAAGGTCATCGTGACTCATCACGCCGCCTTGCTCGTGAATGGTGCGAACAATCGCGTCCGCGATCTCACCGGTGTAGAACGCCGCTGCGCCGCCTTCTGCGACTGCCCGCAGAGTTCGCGCTAAACCCGGCAAGCGCACAATCTGCCCGATCTCCGGTGATCGTCCATCGGGGAGATAGTCTTCGGTGTTGGGGCTGGTTTGCAAAAAGGCTTGAGATCGTTTCCACGCCGCGCCATACACCGGATGCACCGGATAACCGTCCTCCGCATAATGGATGGCATCGCGCAGCACGTCGGCAAGGGGCATTGTGCCGTGACGCTGGAGCAAATCTTCCCACCCCGCCGCTGCACCGGGAACGCTGATCGCGTGCGGAGAGCGAATCGGGATGTCGCTCATGCCGCGTGACCGCAGCAAATCGGCACTCAGCGCGGCGGGGGATCGCCCGCTCCCGTTGAGCGAGGTCACGGCGCGGGTTTTGGCGTCGTAGTACAGCGCGAAACAGTCTCCGCCGATGCCCGTTGACGCCGATTCGGTCACGTTGAGGACAGCGGCGGCGGTAATCGCAGCGTCGGCGGCATTACCCCCTGCCCGCAAAATCGCCAAGCCTGCCTGTGATGCCAGCGGATTGCTTGTGGCGACCATGCCGCGCCGCCCTACGATCATCGAACGGCGCGACTTGAAGTCAAAACTCATGGGATTCATAAAGTTTGTCCATTGAAATTGTAGGGACGCCCAACCGGGGCATCCGCCGGATTTGAGGTAAACGGACGCGCCGTTGCGCGTCCCTACGCGGATTTACGCTTTCGGGCGAAGCCACGTATAGCCATACGGCGGCAGCGTGATTTCGGCGCTGACAGCTTGATCGGGCTGCAAGACGTTGGTCAGCGTTTCCCATTCGGGGACTGCCAGCGTCAGCGGTGCTTCCTGCAAGTTATGGAGCGCCAGCAAGCGACCCGTTGGCGTGTTGCGCCAGTATGACAGCGACGACAGCGGCGTTTCTTCCAGCCATGTCAGCTTGCCTTTTGCCAGAAATGACATGGCTTTGCGATGTGCGATCATCTTACGCACGGTGTAGAGCAGCGAATTGGGATCGGCTTGCTGTGCGGCGACGTTCACAACCTGAAAACCGTAGGTTGGGTCACGGATGACGGGCGCATAGGTTGCGTCGGACTGTGTGTTGGAGAAACCCGCGTGCGGCGCATCTTCCCACTGCATCGGCGTGCGTAGCCCGTTGCGATCTGGCAGCTTGAGGTCGTCGCCCATGCCGATCTCATCACCGTAGTACATCACAGGCGATCCCGGCATGGTGAACAACAGGGAATGCATCAGTTCGATTTTGCGGCGATCATTGCCCATCAGCGGCGCGAGTCGGCGGCGAATGCCTAAATTCAAGCGGGCGCGGTGATCCGGCGAGTAAAAGTCCCACATGAACTGGCGATCTTCTTCCGTGACCATTTCGAGCGTCAGTTCGTCGTGATTACGCAAAAAGGTTGCCCACTGGCAGTTATCAGGAATATCCGGCGTATTCGCCCAGATGCCGCGTACTGAGGTGTGATCTCCGGTGGCGATGGCTTTATACAGGCGCGGCATAATCGGGAAGTGGAAACACATATGCAGTTCGTCACCATCCCCGAAGTAGGGCAGCAGGTCTTGGGGCCATTGATTCGCCTCTGCCAGCAAAATGCGCCCCGGATAGTTTTCATCGACGTATTTGCGTACTTTCTTCAAAAATTCGTGCGTTTCGGGCAAGTTCTCGTTGTTTGTGCCTTCGCGCTCGTACAAATAAGGCACAGCATCCAGACGGAAACCATCCACGCCGAGATCAAGCCAGAACTTGATCGCCTTCAACATTTCTTCCTGCACACGCGGGTTATCGTAGTTCAAATCGGGCTGGCTGCTGTAGAAGCGATGCCAGTAATACTCGCCTGTGGTGGCGCTATATGCCCAGTTTGACCCTTCTGTGTCGATGAAAATAATGCGTGCTTCTTTGTACTTTTCTGGGTCGTTCGACCACACGTAGAAATCACGCATGGGCGAGTCTTTGGAGCGGCGCGACTCTTGAAACCAGGGGTGTTGATCGGACGTATGATTCATCACCATGTCGGTGATCACTTTGATTCCACGACGGTGAATTTCATCAAGCGTCATCGTGAAGTCTTCGAGCTGACCATAGGTCGGATGAATGCCGTAGTAGCTCGACACATCATAGCCGTCATCTTTCAGGGGCGATTGGTTGATGGGCAGCAGCCAGATGCAATCGACGCCCAACCATTCAAGATAATCTAACTTCTGTCGCAGTCCGGTAAAATCGCCGTGACCGTCGCCGTTGCCGTCGCTAAATGCGCGTACATAGAGTTCGTAGTAAATTGCGTTCGTATGCCAGTCCATGATTCACCATTTACACATATCGTTTTAA
>JBBQRJ010000528.1:0-3607 GCA_038214955.1 Aggregatilineales bacterium
CGCACCCAGTTCGAGCTGGTCAACATCATTGATTCTGTCGGCGTGACCTGCGTGAACTAGCCGTAGGCTTTGAGCCTCCGGCGACCCCCAAACGAAACTTTTTCTGAGGCAGAAACCCCTTAACTTGGTGCATATGGGACGCGATATATCGCGTCCGTTCATCGGGAAAATCACAATTCGTGATTCACTGAGTTTAGGCTCGTGCAGCTTAACAACTGAATGTAGCAGGGTGGGACGAGTAGTTCGCCCCGTAAAACATTCAACTACGCAAGTGCTTGGGCGACAGTCGATTCGCCTATGGTGACGGGTGGTTTGGGTGAAAATCCCGCCTCAGTTGCAAGCTATTCGGGCTTGTCCCGGTAGCAGTTGACTCTACTGTCTTCAATGCTTGATTCAACTATGTGCCGTTGAGCGATACAGCCTAATCACATGATCTAAATGCCGTTCCAGCGTGAACTGCGCCAAGAAGCGATCCCTGCCAGTGTGACCCATGCGTTCGCGCAAATTCGCATTCCCCAACAGCGTGATCAACCGTTCGGCAAACATGACCGTATCCAATGGGTTGACGATGTAACCCGTCTCCCCGTCGATCACCGCGTCGGGCGATCCGCCGTAGCAGGTAGCGATCACGGGCTTAGCCGCTGCCATCGCTTCAAGGTTGACGGTGGGAAACGTGTCGAGATAAATCGACGGCACAGTGACTACATCAGCGAGGGCGTAAGCCGCCAGCAGATCATCCCCGCTCAACCAGCCCGCCTCACAGATGTGTTCGCGTTGAAGATGCGTGAGTCCGTTCAACCAGCGATCCTCAAATGGCGCGGCAGATAAGACCAATAGTCGTAATGCCGGGAATGTCTGCACAACGCGATCTAAGGCTTGCATCAACGGGCGACTCCCTTTGTCGTCGCTCAAGCGCCCGCCAAACAAAATCACGGGATGATCACGCAAACCCAGGCGATCTCGCAGCGTGTCAATCACGGCATCAGCGGGGCGCTGTAACGTCTGCGGATCAAGCCCGTTGTAGATGATCTCAAACGGCGGTAATCCGTTCGCATGAAGCGCCGTTTGTTGAGCGCGGCTGAGGGCGATTCGCACATCTACCGCGTGAGTCAGCACGGCGCGGATCACACGGTTGCGAAACGGGTTATAGCGCAAACGCATCTGGCGCAGATTGTAAAACGTTGGCAGTCGATAGGCTTGGGGATCAACCTCACAGCGCGTCGAGTCGATGAAGTGATTCAGCCGCATATACGTCACGCTCATCAGATCATGGGCGGTGAAAACAGTTGGAATCCCCATCTTATGCGCGATTCGCAACGCCTGATACGACAGATCAAGGTGAATGTTGTGCGCGTGGATTACATCAGGGCGGAAACGTTCAAACGTTTGCTTGAGTGGTCGCACGGTTTGCGGATTGTAGAGTGACAGCCAACTTTGAAATCGTGCGGGGTAGCGCGAATGCAGATGAAGCGTTGGAATACCCTCGCGTACTTCTTCAAACGTCGCGGCGGGGGTTGCGGCGATCACCTGTACCGTGTGTCCGGCGTGATGCAGTCCTACCGCTTGCCCCCATGCGATCTTCCCCGCGCCGCCTTTGTTTTCGGGCGGAATGCGATCCGACAGCAGTAAAATCCGCATGATGTTACTCTTGCCCGACGCGCAGCAACCGATTCAGCGGAATACCCAGACGCGGCAGCACATAGCCGATGTTCAGGCTCACCGAGACGATCACCGAAATCACGTATGCCCACGCCGCGCCCTGTGCGCCGAGTGCGTAGATCAGCGGCACGGAGGCGACAATCCGCGCCATGAGCGCGGCGAACCCGGTGAACGTCACCAAGCCCGGTTTACCGTTGGCAAGCGTCGTCAAACGCATCCACCCGGCAAGTGATTCAATCGCCATGCCGATAACGAGGATTTTCAGCACCCACGCGACAGGGATATTCTCCACACCGTAAATTAAGCTAACAACAAATTCTCCCGCAATCCACACGACGATGATTGCCGCGCCGACCACCGCCCCCGTGATCAGCGTGTACTGTTGGATGTAGCGTTTCACCTGTTCGATTTGACGCTTCACCCATGCCTCATTGATCAACGGGTAAAGCACGCTCGTCAGCGGCGCGATAGGCAGCAGCATCAGGCTTGCGCCGCTGCGTGCGATCTTCATGAAAGCGGCATCTGACGGAGGACGCAGCGCCCCCAACAGCAAAATATCAAGGTTGCCCGCGACGGCTTTCATCGACGCCATGATGCTGGTATGAAACGCAAATGGGACAAATTCCCGCCACGCAGGGCGATAATCTTCCCCGCGCAGTGACTCAAATTGAGTCCGCAGCAGCCACGCCGCCGCCGTAATCCACAGGGCGAACGCGATCACCGTATTGATCACATAGCCCCACATGACTGCCTCGCGTCCTATGGGCGCAAGCACCACCAGCACCACCAGCGTGATCAGGCTGTGAACGATACGAATTATCCCGTGCATTTTGAAACGTTTAAAGATGTAGAGCAGCGACGACGCGCTGGTGATGAGCATGTTAAACGGCACAGACCATAGGAAAATACTGATCAGCGGTTCGAGGTCGGCGCGGGCGGGGTAGAAGTTGATCACGACGGGAAGCGCCACGAGGATCACGATCACCGTGAGCAGGGTCATGCCGAGATCAACACCGATACCAATGTGAAAGAATGCCATCGCTTCACGCGGACGTTCACGGGATAACGCGCTCCCCATAAACTTGATCAACGCTTCGGGCGTGCGAACGTCCATGAAATCGACAATCGTGTTGATCATCGTCATGGCGATCACGATCAAGCCCATCTGGTCAGCGCCAAGCACGCGGAGCAGCACCAGCGACGAGAGCATACTCGTCCCCGTCGAGATGAGATTCGCGCCAAACATGAACGACGACTCGCTCACCAGACGATTCCGAATCACCCGGTTAAACAGCCCGCCGCCACTTGTGATAAACCGTTGCAACATCTCACGATCCCCCGTTACACTGTGAACTGTAAACTATCAACTGTGAACTGTAAACCTATGTGCGGCATTTTTGGACAACTGCATCCCCTGCAAGCTGACCCCGCGTTGATCGAACGCATGGCGCGACGGCTGGCACATCGAGGACCCGACGGCTACGGCACGTATCATCATGAACGGCTGGCGTTCGGCGCAGGACGCTTGGCGATCATCGATCTGTCCGCGCCTGCCGGGGCGATCTTCAATGAGGATCACTGTATCGGGGTGGTGTTCAATGGCGAAATCTACAATTACAAACTGCTGCGGACGGAACTCGAACGCTTGGGTCACGTTTTCCAGACCAAAACCGATACCGAAGTGATCGTACACGGCTACGAGTCGTGGGGAATCGACGTGCTGACCCGCTTGCGCGGCATGTTCGCTATCGGCTTATGGGATCAAGCGAACGGGCGGTTGCTACTTGCGCGGGATCGTTTGGGCGAAAAACCGCTCTACTACACGCGCCTAGCCGACGGTCAACTGCTGTTTGCCTCCGAAGCCAAAGCCCTATTTGAGCATCCCGGCGTCGTGCGTGCGGTCAATCACGATGCGATGCCCGCCTATCTGACGCTCGGCTATGTCCCC
>JBBQRJ010000529.1:0-3602 GCA_038214955.1 Aggregatilineales bacterium
TGTTGCTCACATTCCCGGTGATGAGCGCATAACCGATGAGCAGCATGATCGCCGTGATGACGAACGCCGCGCCTAACATGCGTTTGGCGCGATCCGTCGCTCGAAACGGCTTCTTGATTTCGCCTTCCGATGGCGGCACGACAGCGATCAACGCGGCACTCACACCGATGATCGCGGGGAAAATGCTCTCTGGCGCTTCGGACAGGAACGCGAACACCGAGCCGATCAGCGCGGCAGCCAGCGGGCGAGTCGGCAGCCAGCGATCCCGCTTGGCGAACAGCCAACGCAGATAGCGCCCGCTCATGTATTCTTCGATCTGGTAGAAACGCGCCTGCCTGTAAACGCGCACACACGTTCCCGCTAACCAGATTAACACGATGATAAGAATTAGAATGTACATAATCTCTCGTAGGGACGACGCCCGCGTCGTCCGTATCCGGGAATCCCCCCTAGTGTTTGAAAAAATGGTCGAGTATGCGGACGGTTTCGGCAGGATGTTCGAGATAGCTGTAATGCCCCGCACCGGGAAACGTGATCAACCCGGCATCGGGGATCGTTTGTTCTAAGACTTTCGCTTGCCACAGCGGAGTCTCTTGATCATCTTCGCCCCACAGCAAAATCGTGGATGCTTTGACCCGTGCCGCGAATGGCGTCAAATCCTGATTAACGACCTTCACGAACGTTTCGCGCATCACACCGCTGACCGCGTTGAAATCGCTAGAGCCGTAGCGTTTGCCGTACCAACCGCGCAGGTTATCCGCCAAGCCTTTCGCGCCCACCGCGTACAGACCATCGCGGATTGACTTGTAAACGGTCAGCCGCGCCTGTCCTGATGGGTTCGGCTTGTCCGGTACACCCGCGCTGTCTATCAACGCCATTTTGCCGATCCTGCCGGGATGTTCCGCGCCCAACACCAAGCCGATCCGCCCGCCGAACGAATGCCCGATCAAGTGGACTTGCGGCACATTGAGCGTGTTCAGCGTTTCGATCACACAGGCGGCGTAATCGGGAACACCCCATGCGGACGGCGGCGGCGGCGTTTGACCGAATCCCGGCATATCGAACAGGTAAATCGTGTAGCCCAGTGGCGCGAGTCGCTCTGCAAGCGGCTGCATGAGCGTGATGTTTGCGCCCCATCCATGCAGCATGAGGACGGGAATCCCATCACCATTTACGTTGCCTTGATTGAGGATCACATGATGGATCATTCGACGGTGATTTTCGCGTTCAACGCTTGCAGTTTGCCGATGACGCCCGCGAAAGCGTGTTCAATCACGCCCGCGTTGTCGATTCGGGATGTGCCTTCCGCGATCAACGCCGCCGCAAGCATCCCCAAGCCAGCGCGTACATCCGGCGTATCCATGTACACAGATCGCAGCGGTGTCGTCCCCATGACAATGGCGCGGTGCGGGTCACACAGCACAATTTGAGCGCCCATCGCCTTGAGCTTATCCACGAATAACAGGCGATTGGCGAACAGCTTTTCGTGAATGAGCGATGTTCCCCGCGCTTGTGTGGCGATCACGGTAGCGACAGCAACCAGATCGGACGGGAAACCGGGCCAGGTCGCCGTTTCGATAGACGAATCTACATCTTCTTCACGGTTCGACACGTTGAGCGTTTCGTGACGCGGCACAAAGATCATGCTGTCGTCAATGTCAAGCTGAATCCCCAAGCGCCAGTAAATTTTTGCGATTGCCCGCATATCACGCCCGCGTATCCCGTCAATTTGCACGCGCCCCCCTGTGAGCGCGGCGATTGCGGCGATGCTGGCGGCTTCAATGTGATCCGCGCAAATGGTCACGTCTGCGCCTGTGAGTTCGCTCACGCCGTAAATTGTCAGCAGGTTCGAGCCGATCCCGTCAATGCGAACGCCCATTGCGACCAGCATATGCGACAGTTCTTGCACATGGGGTTCACACGCCGCGTTGTAGATGACAGTTTCTTTGCCCAACCGCGCCGCCAACATCATGGCAATGGCTGTCGCGGTGACGCTGGCTTGAGTCAGTACCACGTCGCGTTTGTCCCATGTCGCCGTTTTGATCTCTACCGCGTCGTCACTGTTGACCATATCCAAGCCCAGATCACGTAATGCCTCTAAGTGAGGGCGAATGCGGTTGAGCGGGAAATCGACTTCCAAACGGGCATGTTGACGGCGCACCAGCATCGGCGCGACCAACAGCAGCGCCCCTAACGATACATCGGTGTCCTCGTGCGTCAAAATGCGCCGCGTGATCTGCTCGGCTTTGATCTCCAGCGTCGAGTCGTCTATCCATGTCACGGATGCGCCCATTTTGCCCGCCGCATTGATCGTCGCCTGTGTGCTGGTGGTTTTGGGAACGTTTCGCAGCGTAACGGGATGTTCGGTCAGCAGCGCCGCCGCGATCAACGCCAGCGCCGCATTCGCATTCCCCGATGGGCGATACGTTCCGGTCAGCGGCTGCCGTCCTTCGACGCGAATCAGCATAAGTTACCCTCCATAAAGGAAAGAGTTTACAGTAAACGGTTCACAGTTCACAGTAAAAACGGAAAGAATCGCTTTGTCTTTTTAACTGTCTACTGTAAACCGTGAACTGTCTACGTCTTTAACGCCTTTGCGATGTGCGCGGCGGTGCGTGCATTATTGACCAGCAGCGCCGTATTCGCCGTGCGTGACCTGCCTTCGGTCAGTTCTGCGACACGCCCCAACACGAACGGCGTGATCGCCTTGCCGTGAATGCCTTGATCATGCGCTTCCTGCGTGGCTTGCACAATCGCGGATTCAGCATCGCCTTGCAGTTCGTCCTCAACGGGGACAGGCACGGTGATCAAGATGCCATGCTGTGCATGGAGCATTTGTGCCGCCTTGATGATGCTGGCGATCTGTTCCGGCGTTTCGACACACGCATCAATCGGGAGACCGCTGGAACGGGTGTAGAAGGCGGGAAGGGTATCTATCCCTAACCCGATGATCGGCACGCCGTGAGTCTCTAACACTTCCAGCGTGAGCGGCAGATCGAGAATCGCCTTTGCGCCCGAACACACCACTGCAACAGGCGTGCGCCCTAGCTCAATCAAATCGGCGGACACATCAAAGGGTTGACCGCGATGCACACCGCCGATCCCCCCCGTCGCAAACACGGCGATCCCCGCTTTGTGCGCGATGATCATGGTTCCGGCGACAGTGGTCGCGCCATCCTCGCCTAAGCCTACAGCAATGGGTAAATCGCGGCGGCTGCACTTGCGGACGTTTTGCGCGGTTGCCAGCATTTCTAGCTGATCGTTCGTCAAGCCAACAGTGATTTTTCCCTTAAGAATCGCAATCGTGGCGGGGGTTGCTCCCGCGTCACGGATTGCCGCTTCCATCGCTTGCGCCGTTTCGAGATTCGCCGGATAGGGCAGTCCATGTGTGATCAACGTGGATTCGAGCGCCACCACCGGACGGTTTTCATCCAGCGCCGCTTTGACTTCGGGCGAGAAGTGTAGATAGTCTGTCATGTTTTCTCTTGTTTTCGACATATAGAGAAGGGAGTCTCATAGTGTGTTTGCACTAAAAATTAATTCTAGCTGACAAGTTCATCTACGCCTATTGCCTCTGTTATGCCGACAGGCTATAATGTAGT
>JBBQRJ010000530.1:0-3601 GCA_038214955.1 Aggregatilineales bacterium
AAACGCCAGCGCCGGAACCGATCACGGTCACGGAAATTTCATGTTCGTGATGGGCGGCGGGGCGCGGGGCGGTCAGGTATTCACACAGGGATTCTCGCTTGCGCGGGAAACGCTCAACGATGGCGATCTCGAAATCACGACAGATTATCGGGACGTGCTGGCAGAGGTCGTCGGTCAGCGCCTGCTCAACCCCGCGCTCGATCAGGTGTTCCCGACTCATACCATCACGCCGTTGGGGTTGGTCACACCCAGATAATCGTAGGGACGCCATACATGGCGTCCGTTTATCAAAAATCAAATGACGGACACCATGTATGGTGTCCCTACAAGGAAAATATGTCATGAAACGTACAATGTTAGTGATCGCTCTAATTTTGTTCGCCGCGTTCCCGCTTGCGGCGCAAGACGACGACCCGAACGCACAGTTAGCCATTGAGCTGGTTTCCAAAATGGATGAGTTTCCGGCATGGTTGGAACAATATCCCGGTTGGTTCGGGCAAGCCAGCGACGATGAGAGCGACGGCATCTGGTATGTCGAGTTTTACGCCGAAGATTGGGAAGAATGGCTTGGCTATGCTGACCTCAACCTCTCGACGGGTAACATTGTCGAGAGTTTTATCCCGCTGCCGCTGCCAGCAGAAGAATTTCAGCGCGGACAAGACCGCCTTTTGCCGCTGGTGCTTGGCGATCCAGAAATTGCCGTCATGCTGACCGACCCGATTCTGTGGGATATGTGGGTCGATTTCAACCGGTGGGATCGCGTGTGGGAAGTGTATTTTTATCGCGGCACACAGGCGATTCTCGTCACCGCAACGCTGAACGAAGAAGAAGACTATTTCACGATTGACGAGATCAGCGACCCGAACGCACTGGAAGAAGAAGAACTGCGCGAGGCGCTGCGAGACGAGGCGATCAATCTGGCGTACAGCGCTGACGGCGCGGGCGAAGCGCTCAACCCGTATGACGATTGGACGACCTACACTGAAAATCTACGTTCCGGCATCTGGAGCGTATCTTTTGTCGTCAACGGGGACGAGTTGTATTTTGCGCTCGTCAATGTAGATGACGATATTGTTTTGGAAACCGTGACGCCGTAATAAGAGAAGTTATCAGTAAACAGTCAACAGTTCACAGTGAGAGCAAATTTTGTGATGCTTTTTACTGTGAACTGTGAACCGTAAACTGTCTACTCTGCTAGAAAAACAGTTTTGCCAGCTTGAGCGCCCCTTGATTCCAGGGGACACGGTGCGACACGCCCGACTGTCCCTCGAACTGGTGCATGTTTTCCAGATACCATTTGTAGTTGCGAATCAAGGCGTCTTTGTTGGAATACTTCGGCTTGTAGCCGAGTTTTGTTTCCGCCTTTTCGATGCTCACAAACGAGTCTTTGCTGGCGGTTTCGTACACCCACGCATACAGCGGCGACAGTTTGAGCGCCTCTAAAAACTTCAAGCCCAGAATCACGGGGGCGGCGGGCAGCGGCACGATCTTTTTGTGGAAGCCCGCGAAGTCTAACACCGCCTGATAATCTTCGCGCATGGTGGTAAATTCTTTCGCGCCAATGTTGAATGTATCGTTGACCACATCCCGATCCAGCGTCATGCACAGCGTGATCGCTTCGCACAGGTCATCCACATCTAGCAGTTGATAGCGATTGTTGCCGCTGCCGATCATGGGGAAGCCGCGCCCACTTTTCGCCCAATCGTAGAACAACGCGAACACGCCAAGTCGTTCTGCCCCGATGAATGATTTCGGACGGATGATCGGCACGCACATGCCTTTTGCGCGGTATTCTTCGCACACCTTTTCAGCGTCAATTTTAGCTTTGCCGTAAGCGCCCACCCCGATCATTTTGTCAGTTTCATACAGCGGGTGATGATCTGGCACGCCATAGACCGCCGTCGATGAAATTTGAATGACGCGCTCTACGCTGTGAGTCCGCGCCGCTTCCAGAATGTTGCGCGTCCCCTCAATATCAGTGGAGAAAATGTCCGCTTCGCTGTACAGGGGGAGCGCCGCCGCCGTATGCACAACGATGTTCACGCCTTGCATGGCGCTGTTTACCGCCGCTTTATCACGAATGTCGCCCGTGTGAATCGTCACTTGATCCCGTTCAGGATACGTAAATTCTGCGATGTCGAGCGAGACGATCTTGTAGCCGCGTGACATCAAATAACGCGCAAGGTTGATGCCTAAAAAGCCTGCCCCGCCTGTGATGAGAACTGTTTTCGTTTGTGTCATGTTCTAGCCTCAAAAGAAGCGGTTAGCCATTAGCTTTTAGCAAAAATCAGACCCATCTCAACGCCTGTTTTTTGCTTTTTCTAATCGCTAATCGCTAATAGCTAACTGCTGTATTTCATCCACGCTGCGCCTTCGTGTCCAAAATGGAACGCCTCAGGATGAAGAATTTCCGCAAGAATTTCCAGTGACTCTGCCAAACGCGGCGAGGGTCGGCAGAAAAAGTGATCCGCATTCGTAATGTACACCTGTTTATCTCGAATGGCGCGTAAGGTTGCCCACCCCGGCTGGCGAGTCAGCGCGGGCATAGCTTCGAGCGTTTCATCCATCGTATAGCCGCACGCCATAAGGATGATTCGATCTGGATCGGCTGCCCACAGCTCATCCCATTCGATCTGGAACGACGGTTTGCCTTCGCGCCCGAACAGAGTCACGCCGCCCGCCATCGTGATCAATTCGGGAATCCAGTTGCCGCAGGTCATAAGCGGGTCAACCCATTCAATCGCCGCAACGGTGGGTTTAGGCTGAAACTCCATTGCCCGCGTGTGGATGTCTTTCAACCGTGATTCCAGCCGCAGCATGACCGCCGCGCCGCGTTCTGGCACACCGAGCAAGCCGCTCACCCGTGTGATGTTTGCCAGCACGTCCGCGATTTCGCTCTGCACAAGGTTGATCAACTGGGGCGGGTTTTCAAACCTCGCTGCGAGTGCAGCCTGTGCCGCCGCCTCATCACTGTCCACGCCGAGAGTCGTCACGATCATGTCTGGCGCAAGCCGTTGAATCGCATCGAAATCGGCAGCACCTTCCAACGAAAATTCTGGCTTGATCAGTTGATCTTCAAAGCCAAGCGCAGAAATAATATCTGTCGCGGCGGGTGTAAGCGTGAGGATTCGCATGGGTGTCCTTTGCCTGTCCATGCGCGGTAGTGTAGTCGATAGGGCGCAAAGCGGTCAATGGTTAGACCCCACCCTACCCCTCTCCATTTGGTTAAGGACAGGACAGTTTTAATAACTCACCTTACGCAGATCGTTATTTCTGACCCCACCCCCGACCCCTCCCCGAATTCGAGGAGGGGAGCAAGCCGACTCCTGTTTGCGCCCTCCCCTGAATTCGGGGGTGGGAGGCGAGCGCAGCGAGCGGGGTGGGGGTCAAACTGACACCCTGCGTAAGGTGAGTTTTAGAATTGAATCACATTCCAAAATTCGGTCAAATCGTTGAGCAAATAGTCGGGCTGCGCGGCGGCGACTTCTTCGGGAGCGCCACCGAATCCGGTTTTAACCCCCACAACTACCGCGCCAATTGCCCGCGCACAGGAGACATCGGCGGCGGTATCCCCGATCACCCACACGTCACGCGGCGCGAA
>JBBQRJ010000531.1:0-3595 GCA_038214955.1 Aggregatilineales bacterium
TGCAGCATCGTGAAGATGTCGATCTGTATGTACATCAGCGGGCGTTTGAAGCAGACAAAGCATTTGCAGAACATAAGCAGCACGCCGCCGATTGAAGTTGAGGTTCATTTTTATTACTCACCTTACGCAGATCGTTATTTCTGACCCCACCCCCGACCCCTCCCCGAATTCGAGGAGAGGAGCAAGCACACTCCTGTTTGCGCCCTCCCCTGAATTCGGGGGAGGGAGGCGAGCGCAGCGAGCGGGGTGGGGGTCAAACTGACACCCCTGCGTAAGGTGAGTGAATATTCCAAAACGCTCTTGTAGGGACGCGCAACGGCGCGTCCAGCCTAACGGACGCCCCCGTTGCGCGTCCCTACCAAAAACCCTCTATATTCCACACTCCTAAACGCCTGAATAGGTCGTGCGTCTGTTATGATCGTGCAAACGCGCAATGGGAGAAAAATTCATGACAGCGCACGATAAAGTTCAACAGTTCAAAGCCGAAGTACAGAGCAAAATCGAGACGTTGCTCAACGAATTTGCAAATGGCAAGGTCAGCCGGGAGCAGTTTCAGGCGTTGTATACACACCAGAGTTTGAAACTTCAGCTTGCCGAAGAAGCGATCCGCGCCGGGAACGACGGCATGATCGACGGGTCACAGGGGCAGACGATCAGCATCCGGCAGTCGCATATGGGCAAAGCCATCGGTTTGATGATCTACCACAACAAAACGGGGATGTTCGTCGATACGCTGGGGGCGTTTAATGTGCCGTCTGCTCATATCGCGCCGATCCTCAACGATTTTTCTATGCTGATGGATGCGAACCGCCCGATTGATCGGCAGGTGGTGAAGGTAGGCGAAAAACAGTGGTTGTTGTTCGCCGCCGGACGCTTTACGACGGTGGTCACGCTGTTCCAGAACGAACCCTCGTCGGAACAGAGCCGCGAAATTGAACGACTGCATTACGATTTTGAAATGGCAAACGGGAAATTGCTGGCGGGCAGTCACATGGATAAATCGAAGCTGGCATACCCGTTCACCGTGTTCATTCAGCAGAAGCTGTCACCCAGAAGGAATGACTAGGAGCTACTCAAACACAATTTTGATACAAGACCCGGAGACGCAAATCCGCGAGAACGAATCGGCTTAAATGGCGAAACTCTACTCCAACGAGAACTTTCCACAGCCTGTAGTCGAAGCATTGCGCCTGAAAGGGCAGTTGATTCGCATCAACCGCCCTCAACATTGATTCTAGCCCGTCGCGGTGGATGTTTGCGCGGGCGGAGCTTGAGTAGGGGCGACAGTGGGAGGAACAGTCGCCGTGAAAGTCGGTGGCAGTCTGGTAGCGGTTGGCGCGACTGTCGGGGGCTGCGTTGGTGGTGGGGTGTTAGTTGGCGGCAGCGTTGGCACGATACTCGGCGCTAAAGTCGAAATCTCCTGCGCTGTGGAAGTCGGGCGGCGTGTTGATGTGGCAGTTCCAGCGGCGCGTGACAACAGCCCGCGAATTTGATCGGGTCGCGGTGTGGATAAGCCCGCATACGGGGCGCAGTCCGTCGGCAGAATGATCGTTTGTCCCGGCTGAATCAGTAGGGCGTTGTCAATGTCATTGCGTTCAAGAATGCACGCGAGATCAAGATTATAATAGGCGGCAATGAGGTCAAGCACGTCGCCACGCCCGATGATGTATTCGCCCGATGCACCGCTCCCCTCTGTGCGCGGGTTGATCACGTCGGAGTCGCCGTCATATAGCGGGCAGCTATCGCTGATCAGGATGACATCACCGGGGAAGATGACGCCGCTGTTCGCCAGTCCGTTTTGTTCGATCAAGCAGTCAACATCTACATCATAGAATGCAGCGATCAAATCCAATACATCGCCTGTTTCCACCGTGTAGCTGACTTCGCCCTGCAAGGGTTCGCTTTCTTGCGCGAACGCCACTGTGCCGATACCGACGATCACACTGATCAATACCGCTAATACTACACTCCAACGTTTCATACCGTCTCCAATTCATACCCGTCAAAAACAAACCCAAAACGGTAGGGATGCGATTTATCGCGCCCACCCTCTAGCGGACGCCCAAAACGAAATCCCTACAAAGATTTTATCTTCGTGTGTTGTGAGAATCTACTGTAGCGGATTCTTCAACCTAGAGTAGGGGGAAATACGTCATCGCGCACGTCTACCCCTTCGCGCCAACTGTAGATGGCGGGCAGCAGCAGGATCAACAGCGGCAGCGCCCGCACATCAAGCACCATGACGCGGTTTGCAATGGATGCGGCAGTCAGCAGCAAGATCACCGGCACGACCCATGCCACCGTTAGCAGCACGCGATAGGGAGGGGGCAAGCGGTGACGGCTGTAGGGCTGTAGACTTTCACGGCTCGTTAATGGCAAGCGACATCAGCGGAATGTGTTTGTTCCCTACCATGATGCCGCCGGAGTCAATATCGTTAAAAGAGTAAAACGCCTTGACCACGTCGGTGAAGTTCTGGTGAAGCGACTGGACGATGGCGTTGCCGTTGCCCGACTGCGTGAGGACGACGAATCGATCTCCGACGATGCCGACAAAATCATCAGGAGTCCCCTGCTGGCTGACGACTTCACAGATTGCCTTCCCTGTGAATGCCAGCACGTTATCGGACGCCATGAAACCGTAGACTTCGGCGTAAGGTTTGAAGCCTTCGACTTCAACATCAATCCGCTGATAGTCAATTTCGCCATGCTGACGGCGCATGATCTCTTCATCGATCAACTGACCGGTGGGGAGGCCTGTGCGGGCTTCATGCAGACTTTCACGGGTGGCGCGGGCAATCGAGGATTGGACGCGCAAGCGCAGTTCGTCAATATCGAACGGCTTGGTGATGTAATCATCTGCGCCCAACGACAGCCCCTTGACCTTATTGGCGCGTTCGTCGCGCTGCGTGAGGAAGATGATCGGAATGTAGCGCGTGAATGACATTTCGCGCAGCCGCTGGCATACGTCATAGCCGTCAATGTCGGGCAGCATGACATCGAGCAGGATCAAGTTGGGGAATCGTGACCGCGCTTGCTCGATGCCTCCCTTGCCTGTATCTGCGTGAATGACTTCGTATTGGTGCGCTCCAAAATACATCACCAGCATTTCGGAAACATCATGGTCATCTTCAATGAGCAGCAGCCGTTTACGTCCGGGCATGATTTTACTCGTCACCAAACACCGCGTTGACGCGGAACTGATTATTATCGGAATCGGGCGCATTAGCGATCACTTGTTCCGGCGTGAGCGCGGGCATAGCGTGGTCGGCACGCATCACGTTTTTGAGCGGCAAAACCGACGCTGTCGGCGGGATGTGCGAGGTATCGAGTTCTTGCAACCGCTTGAAGTACCCTAGCACGTTTGAAAGCTGCCCTGCGTACAACTTGACTTCATCTTCGGTCAGTTCCAGTTTCGCAAGTTCCGCAATCTTGCGAACTTCTTCATAGGAAAGTTCCATAGAATTTAACGGCAGGGGACACGCGGTTTCAACCGGGTGGGGAATGCCGTATTTACTCCTTTCGTTTAACATCGACGCTCGTTCCCCGAAGGGAGGCAGTTTTTTGAGTTACCTCTGGAAAACTGCCAAACCTGCTC
>JBBQRJ010000532.1:0-3592 GCA_038214955.1 Aggregatilineales bacterium
GTAGAATGCGTGTGCAGGTTGCCCCGGTAAAACTGACCCGGCTTGTTGAAGGGTAGGTTGTTCAAAACTGCTCCTTATCGTTAAAAGTGAATTACGCTTAACGGGCATGATAACTCACCTTACGCAGGGTGTCAGTTTGACACCCGCCCCGCTCGCTGCGCTCGCCGCCCTCCCCCGAATTCAGGGGAGGGCGCAAACAGGAGTGTGCTTGCTCCCCTCCTCGAATTCGGGGAGGGGTCGGGGGAAGGGTCAGAAATAACGATCTGCGTATACTTTTAACTTTCTACTTTTAACTTTCAACTCTGTATTGTTAAACTTTCTAAATCACGCGGGTAATACGTGATGATCTCAATGCCATTATCCGTCACCACCACTGTATCGGAATGGCGGAAACCGCCGATCCCCGGCGCGTACAAGCCCGGCTCAACCGTGAACACCATCCCCGGCACGATCTCGGTGAGATCGCCTATGTCGAGGAACGGCGCTTCATGGTAGCGCAATCCAATGGCGTGACCGACGTGATGTTTCCAATATTGCATGAGGTCATGCTGATCGTAGTACGCCCGCACCGCGAGATCAACATCGCGGCACAGGTTGCCGGGACGAATAGCGTCAAACGCGATTTCTTGCAGCGCCATCATGTGATCGAATAGGAACTTTTGCTGATCCGTCGCCTTGCCCATGATCATGCTGCGCTCCAGTTCAGAGTTATAGCCCCATACTGCCGCCGCCGCGCCCGTGACCAGCACGTCTCCCGGTTGAAACGTGAGGTTGTTTGCCAGCGCGTGCGGGATCGCCGCATTGCGCCCGATCTGCCCGCGATACCCCGCCACTGCGCCCGAATAATATTCGCTTTGTGCGCGGTAAATGGGACCAATCGCATCAAACATAGCGCGAGTCGCCTCATCGGTGGCGCGTTGACTGACTTCCGTTTCGCTCACGCCGACTTTCGTGTAACGCTGTAACAGCACATGCGCCAGATTGCCCCATGTACACGACTCGCGGATCAAGCGCAGTTCAGCGGGCGACTTGATCATCATCTCATCTTCAATGAAGGCGCGGATATTCGTCACGGGCGCGGCGAGCATCTCAGAGAGTTTGGGTCCCCGATAGCCGAAAATCCAGGGGTAGCCGTCCTCGTCTGCTCCAACAGGCGCTTTGACATCCATTTCATCGAGCATGGTCTGAAAGGCGATCATCGGGTGCCCGGTATACGGGTATTCAATGTAGTGATCTACGCGGTCAATCAGCGCGTTTGCTTGTGCGTGTTCCAGTTCGAGTCGCGGCACGAACATCGCCCGTTCGCCGCGCTTGTTCATCACAAACGCGATGGGGCGTTCTGTCGGGATGAAGGCGAAGCCTGTGTAATACAGCACATACTGGCGATCAACCAACACGACGCCGTTCAAGCCTTCGGCGTGCATATGCATGATCAGTTTTTCGCAGCGCAGACGATGTTCCTCCGCGCTAATTTTCAGTTGGGTGATGGGTAATGGCATGACTTGATCTCCATAATTTGTTGTGATTTGACCCACTCCCCAACCCTCCCCCGAATTCAGGGGAGGGCGCAAACAGACTCGCCGCTTGCTCCCCTCCTCGAATTCGGGGAGGGGTTGGGGGTGGGGTATCTTCTGCCTACATCTGAATTTGTGGCGATTGCTTATGCCATTCGGTTGATTGTTCGTAAGCGTGACCTACGCGCACTAGCACATCCTCGCGGAAGGCGGGCGCGAACAACTGCAAGCCAATCGGCAAGCCTTGATCATCGAAGCCACACGGCACGCTGAGTCCCGGCACACCCGCGAGACTCGCGGGTAGCGTGAACACATCCTCAAGATACATTTGCAGAGGATCGCCCGTGTTCTCGCCAAACTTGAACGCCGTGTTCGGCGTCGTCGGCGCGGCGATCACATCCACGCGCTGGAAGGCATTGTCAAAATCCCCCTTGATCAACGTGCGTACCTGCTGCGCCTTGCCATAGTAAGCGTCATAGTAGCCGGCAGAGAGGGCATACGTGCCTAGCATGATGCGCCGCTTGACTTCTGCGCCGAACCCCTGCCCGCGAGTCGCTTTGTACGTCCCCCACATATCCCCCTTGTTGACCTGAGCGCCAAAACGAATCCCGTCATAACGGGCAAGGTTGGCGCTGGCTTCGGCGGGTGCAATGATGTAGTACACGGGGAGCGAATACTCCGTGTGCGGCATATCAATTTCGATGATCTCTGCGCCAAGCCCGCGCAAATGCTCAATGGCGGTTCGCACGCTCGTTTCAACGGCGGGCTGCATCCCACTGATGAAGTATTGGCGCGGCACGCCGATTCGCAAGCCTTTCACATCCCGGTTGAGCGAGGTTGTGTAGTCTGGCACATCGCTAAACATGCTGGTCGAATCAAGCGGATCGTGACCCGCCATGACCGAGAGCATCCGTGCCGCATCTTCAACCGAATGTGTGAGCGGACCCGGGCAGTCGAGCGACGAGCCGAACGCCACCAAGCCGTAACGTGATACACGCCCATAGCTCGGTTTTAAGCCCACCAACCCGCACAGCGCCGCTGGTTGACGAATGCTGCCGCCCGTATCTGTGCCAACTGCCCCCGCTGCCATGCCCGACGCAACCGCCGCCGCGCTGCCGCCGCTGCTGCCACCGGGGACGCGCTCTAAATTCCAAGGGTTGCGCGTGACACCATGCGATGAATTTTCGGTGGATGACCCCATCGCAAATTCGTCCATGTTGGTTTTACCAAGCATCACCATGCCCGCTTCTTCAAGCCGTTGCACAGCCGTCGCGGTGTAAACTGGCACATAACCAGACAAAATGCGCGATCCGCAGGTCGTTTCGATCCCCGTTGTGGACAGCACATCCTTGATCGCCAGCGGCACGCCCAACAGCGGGCGGTTGATTCCATTGGCGCGGGCAAGGTCGGCGCGTTGGGCGTCGGCTAATGCGCGTTCAGCGGTCACGGTGATAAAAGCGTTGATCGTCGGGTCAAGCGCCTCAATGTTTTTGAGGTAGGCGCGGGTCAGTTCGACAGATGAAATTTCGCGTTTACGCAAGCGTTCCAACGCTTCAGAGAGGGTCAACTGGGCAAGTTCTGACATGTATTTTTCTCTATGGTGATTAGTCTCGCAGAGTATAACACACAGATTGTGCTGTACCGTGTACAATAGAGTTACTATTGACCTTAAGGGGAATTGAAATGGGATTCGCACGGCAGTATCAACAGTTGCGACAGGCGGGAGTCTTCGCCCATATGACCTCAGAAGCCCGGCACACTCTCGGCGCAGAAGCCATGAAAGCAGATTCGTTATTTGAAGTTTTACACAGTGCTGGCATCATTCGAGATGCAGCCAACGGCGACACACCCGCAGGAGCGTCATGGATTGCCATTGAAGATCAAGGCAAGCGCGGGTTTATCGCCCTCACCGCAGAACAAAAAACCGTCGTCGCACACATCTTTAAAGTCAGCTAAATACAGCATTTAGCGATTAGCGATTAGCGATTAGCGATTAGCGATTAGCGATTAGCGATTAGCGATTAGCGATTAGCGATTAGCGATTAGCGATTAGCGATTAGCGATTAGCGATTAGCTAG
>JBBQRJ010000533.1:0-3592 GCA_038214955.1 Aggregatilineales bacterium
TCGACCCTATCCCCTTCTGCCGCCATGATCTCGCGCACTTGCCCCGGCATTTGCGCGATCAAGCTGCCGTCTCCCGCGCTTGCGCCCGTGCCGCGCCGCCTTGATCCCCGTTTTTCGGGGATGCTCAACGTAAACACATCCCCGCCCAGCGCCACATAGCGATCATTTCCGGCGCTTTCAACGTGAGTCGTCATGCGCTCCCCGCCCAAAACAAGGATCACGCTGCCGTTGGGTTGAGTCTCGGCGCGAAACGTGATCACTTGCTCCCCGATCACAGCGCGATACGAATCATCGGGGAGGCGTTCCAGTTCTACCGTGTAGGTTTCGCCGCCATGCGTATAAATCACGCGCCCTCGCACGAGCTAAATTCGGGATACAGTAACGCGGCGTACTCATCCAACGCGACTTTGTTGGGTTCTAAAAACACCAGCATCACGTTACCCAACTGCTGCTCGCTGACGGGATCGATCCAGTAACGTGCTTTATAGCTGTAGCCGCCAAACTCAAGATCGAATTCGTACAAGTATCCATCGTCAAGCCTACAGGTCGCTGTTTCTTCCCACGATTCGTAGCCGGAAAAGATCACATCCCACATAGGGTCAGTGTAGTAAGCCTCAACATCGGCGTCGGTGTAGCCGCACGCAAAATGCACCAATTCGATCATCGCAATGCTGCCCATGCTGTTGGATAACCATGTGAAGCGCGTGCGTTGTGCATCCTCCGTCGCGGTGAGATTCCACACGCCCCCCTCAAAGTGATCGGCGGCGAAACCGGTGATTAAGTCGAAATCGCTGGTTTCGGGCGGCGGGCAAATGCTCAGGACTTCGTTTTCTGGTGTTGTGGGCGGCAATCCCTGCACTTGTGGCGTCGCAGTGGGCAAGGCGAAAAAGGGGTCTTGAGTGGGTGCAAGCGATGGTACGAACTGCGGTTCAACCGTTTCAAACGCGCTGATCGGTGGCGCGATCACCGCCGAACTGACGCCGAAAAATCCAAAAAAACCTATCGCTGCAAGCAATAACGTGAGTAGTCCGCACATAACCGATCTCTCCTATTGTCTAAGAATCTTCGTAGGGACGTGCAACGGCGCGTCCGCTCCCTCAGCCTCACCCCCCGACCCCTCTCCGAAAAGCGAGAGGGGAGAAAGCAAAATCCCTCTCCTATGGTGAGGTCTATTTTATCCGCCCATCCGAAATGCATCCAACCGCCCCCAGGGATCAGGCGTGATCCCCTGCTCGTGTCGTTCCCGCACAGGGCTTGCTCCCAGATCATGCAGCGCCGCCGCGATCAGTGCCGCGAGGGGGGGAGGCGCTTCGGGGGGGATCAATTCGTCCAGATGCGACTCGATGAAATGGGTATCAACCTGCCCCGCCTTAAACGTCGGGTGATTGATCAACGCCCGCAAAAACGCGAGGTTGGTGGTCGTCCCCAGAATGATCGTCTCGCGCAGCGCGGCATCCATGCGGCGGATCGCGCCTTCCCGCGTCCAATCATAGACGATCAGCTTGGCGATCATCGGATCATAGTGAATCGTGATCGTGTCGCCCGCCACCACGCCCGAATCGACGCGCACGCCTAACCCGCTTGGCGGGATGAATTCGAGCAGCGTCCCGACGGACGGTAAAAATCCGCCTCGTGGGTCTTCAGCGTACAGGCGGCATTCTATCGCATGACCGCGCTGTGTGAGGTCGGCTTGTGTGAAGGGTAACGGTTCGCCCGCTGCGATTGCGAATTGCAGCTTGACCAGATCAAGCCCCGTGACCATTTCCGTAACGGGATGCTCCACTTGCAAGCGCGTATTCATCTCTAAAAAGTAAAACTCACCCGTTGGTGTGGCGATAAATTCCACTGTCCCCGCGTTGACATAGCCCACTGCCCGCGCCGCCTCAACTGCCGCCGCGCCCATTCGCGCCCGACTCTCTGGCGTCAGCAGGGGGGACGGCGACTCCTCGATGACTTTCTGGTGTCGGCGTTGGGCGCTGCATTCGCGCTCGAACAGGTGAACCGTGTTCCCGTGCTGGTCTGCCAGCACTTGAATTTCGATGTGCCGCCCATGCTCGATGTAGCGTTCGAGGAATACCCGCGCATCCCCGAAGGCGTGCTGTGCTTCACGTCGCGCCGCCGCCAACGCCTCTGGCAGTTGATCGCGCTCGTACACCACGCGAATCCCCTTGCCGCCGCCGCCGCCCGCCGCCTTGACCATCACCGGATAGCCGATTTGATCCGCCGCTGTCACGAATGCGGACTCGTCTTGCGAGTCGCTCTGATAGCCGGGGACGAGCGGGACGCCCGCCTTGCTCATCAACGTGCGGGCTTCGGTTTTGACGCCCATTAAGCGGATCGCGTTGGGCGGCGGACCCACCCATATCAACCCCGCGTCGATCACCGCTTGCGCGAAATCTTCATTTTCGGAGAGGAATCCGTAACCGGGATGCACACAATCCGCGCCGGAACGCTGCGCCGCGTCGATCAATTTAGGGATGTTGAGGTAACTTTCAGCGGGGTTCGCCGCGCCGAGCAAATAGGCGTCGTCGGCAAGCTGCATATGTTGCGCCTTCGCATCGACATCCGAATAAACGGCGATGGCTTTCATGCCCATTTCGTGACAGCCGCGCAAAATGCGAACAGCGATTTCGCCGCGATTGGCGATCAAACATTTGAGCAGGGGCATACGATAAGGAGTCCTGACCGTAACCAGACGAGACTCTGATTATAGCCGGAAATGGTCGCGGGCAAATCGCGGGGACGCGCCGCGGCGCGTCCTGTTTTGTTATGCGGGTAGCAGCGGTTTTCCCGTCGCCAAATCCATTTGCAGAAGTTCGCTGGTTTGCTGTGCCTGTTTGCCGATGAACGCCGCCACCATCTGCACGATTTCCCGCGCTTCGTCCCATGTGAGTTCCTGGCGCGTGCCAAGTTTGTGGGCGCATACTCCTTCAGCGATTCTCTGATAATCCAACGCTAAACTTGGCTGATGATCACGCAAATTCGCTTTCTTGGGTAAGTCTAATTCTTTCTTCAACTGCGCGGCAGTGCGATTCCATAGCCCTTTGTAAATATCATCCGTTGCGGTTGCAAAATGACGCGGTGTCATCATTTCTGCCACTGCTTCCGACAACGCCGCTGTGAACAGATTCCGCTTAATCTTCCCTTCAATCCGCGCTTGAATCCAGCGATCATCTTTGCCCTGTGCGCGATACGCCTTGATCGCCGCGTCAATTGCTTGATCGGGATTGATCGCGCCGCTGGTGACAGCCACAGTAGGATCAAGCCGCACTGCATCAACGAACGCACCCGCCGCCGCCAAGAATTCACGAACTTCTTCTAATACCTGTCGAGCCTCCAAAGGACGCAAATATTGGGCAATCAGATATAGTCCCTCATCATTTGTGTGAGGGCGTTTATAGGTCTTTCCATCTGATGCACGATAAGACAGACTTCTCCACAGGGGAGAGGTCTTTTTCTTAATTTTTGCCCAGTCTTTGGATGCTTGTTCGGTAGTTCCGCCAATCATACCGCGAATCCAATCTTGAAAGGCGTAGTACATACCGACGTCAGTTTGAACGTGTGCCAGCGGGAAATCCCAACGTTTTGCTAC
>JBBQRJ010000534.1:0-3592 GCA_038214955.1 Aggregatilineales bacterium
CCACACGAGGCGGTAGAGGTCAGAGAACGGATCACCGACGGCGGCACGATTGTACAGCGGCACGCTTGCGCCGAGGATCACCGCCACCAGCCCCAACGCGATCAACGGGGAGAGGGTGCGAAAGAATCGCTCTGACCGGAAACGGAAACCCCCGAATTTTTCCGTAGGGACGCGCAACGGCGCGTCCGTTTTTGGTTTGAAAACGGCGGACGCCCCATTGGGCATCCCTACAGAGGAATTGCGGTTGGAGGCTGTCCCCGCGATTGCCCGTACCAGCCTGATCCCGCTCCAGACGACCAGCGGCAGCGCGACGGCGAGTCCGGTGAGCGGACGACTGGCGATCAACATGCCAAGCGCCAGCCCGCCGATCAAACCCCACAGCAGGGCGCGGCGTCCCCGTTCGAGTCGCCAATAGGCGTACATAAACAGGGTTGTCCAGAACAGCGCCGCCGAATGTGCCATCAACGTGGCGTTGAGCAGGAGCGCCATCGGGGAGAAGGCGACCAGCGCAGCGGCGATCAAGCCCGTTTCGGCATTGAAAATTTCCCGCGCAAACCGATAGGTTACGGCAACGGTGAGCATGGCGAAAAAGGCGTTGATCACCCATGCTTCGCCCATCAGGAGTCCAAGCGCCAATTGTGCTGACCATCCCGGCGTGTATTTACTAAATCGATTGCCGTCTTGATCCACGATGAACGGTTGCCAGAAAGCGCGGCGCGGGTCAGGCGACTCGATGATCACGTCACCCTGTGCGAATATCCGCGCTTGATAGAGGTACGCGACTTCATCTTCAAGGTGGGGCAGACGTTCAAAGACCGTCCGGCTGAGAATGGCGCTCATAGCAAAGGCGAAGAATGCCAATAAAATGACGATAAACCGATGATCGGTGAGTAAATTTGAGTGATTCGGGTTCAGGTTTCGCATATGTCTAAGATTGTAACACTTCGCCCCAGACTATTCCCACTTGGCACGAACCATTCCTCTGTTTATAATGTGCTGACTTTTGACCGAAACAAAATCACAGTTGCGCCCCATCGGGCGTACTGTTTTGATAGGGGTACGACGATGAAAGTTATTCTCCTCGCGGATGTTTACAAGCACGGTGTGGCTGGGGAAGTGATCGAAGTTGCGGACGGTTTCGCCCGCAATTGGCTTTTGCCGAAAAGTTTGGCGAAGAAAGCCACAGCACACGCCTTGAAAGAAGCGGAAACACTCCGCGAACAGGCGGACGCTCGTCGCGCCCAGCTTGACCAGCGCCTGAACGATCTGGCACGCTTGATCGACGGCGTGGAATTGGTGTTTGGTCGCCGTGCCTCACCCACAGGTAAACTGTTCGGTTCGGTGACGACCAGCGAAATTGCCGACGCGCTCAACCAGAAGACGGGCATCGACATCAACCGCCGCCGCATCAGCCAGACGCTGCCGCGTGAAATTGGCACGCATGATGTTCCAGTACGTTTGGGCAGCGACACATCGCCCATGTTGAAGATTACGCTTGTGCGTGAAGGCGAAGTTGATTCTTACCTTGCCAAGCAAAAGGCAGCGGCAGAAGCAGCGGCTGAACCCAAGAATGTGGTTGAAACCGTCGTTGAAACGGTTGCAGACGCCGCGCACAACGTGGTCGAAACCGTGACCGGCGCGGTAACGCACGCGGTTGAGGCTATCCGCGATGTCGTTCAGCCCAACAAAGACGCCGATAACCAGTAAGCGCCCCTCACACAAGACATGCTCCAGTAGGGGTTTGGGTTTTAGAAACGCCAAACCCCTACGTTTTTGACAGGGGTAAATCGCGCATGGATTCACAGGCGTTCGGACAATATCTGCGCCAAACCCGCGAGACGCAAGAGATCACGCTGGAAGCGGCAGAAAACGCACTCCGTATTCGCCGCCGCGTCCTAGAGTCGTTTGAACTTGGCGATTTCAACATCCCCGACTCCTCGACTATCCAAATTCGTGGGTTCATTCGCAATTACGCGAAATATCTTGGCTTGGATGATGATCGAGTCATCGACATGTACGACATGGCGCAGCTCGACTCGACTCGCCCCAGACGCCTTAGCGGACGGAGTGCCGAACGCCGCGCCGAACGCGCCCGTGCGCTTAAGGGGGAGACTCAGCCCGTCGCTGCTGTCACCAATGGCAATGGACGCAGCGGCAAACGCGCCACAGGCGAAACAAAATCAGCGACGCCGAGTTCTAACCCGACTGCGGCACTCGTGGAGCGCCGACGCCGGAGTGGAACGAATTGGCTCAATATCGTTTTAGGGTTGATCGTTGTCGTGGCGGTGCTATCCGTCGTCGTTTTCGTGATTTTACAGGCGACTGGCACCCTAGAGGATGCTGGACTCGTGCCGCAGCAAAATGACGGGTCACTGCTCGGTTTGCCGCCTTCACCGATCTTTACGCCACTGCCTACCATTCAAGTGGTCACGCTGCCTACCTCAATCGCGCAGTCAGCTTTTACAGGAGAGGGTGTACTCGTCCTGATTGAGTTTGCACAGCGGGCATGGATTCGCCTTGCGACGGATGGCGTAGAGCAGTACGTTGGCTTGGTGCGTCCGGGTACCGTGATGGAGTACCCCGCCACCGATCAAATTACGCTCACGACCAGCAACGCCGAAGCGATCCGCGTCACATGGAACGGTCAGTCACAGCCGTTGTTGGGGCAGCGCGGGCAAATGGTTGATGTGGTGTTCAGTCGCAGCGGTGTTCAGGTCAGTTCGGGACCCGGTTTCGCGCCGACGCCCGTACAAAGCAGCACGCCGCTTCCGACGCCAACTGATCCGCAAGGGGCGATTGTCGCGCAGTTGACACCCACCGATACGCCGGGACCCAGTCCAACGGCAAGCAACACGCCGACGCCCACTGAAACGCCGAGCATCACGCCTACCCAGTCGAACACGCCGACACCGAGCGACACGCCGACGATCACGCCGATTCCGAGCAGTACGCCGCCGCCGAGTAATACACCGTCACCCACGCTGACGCCGAGTCAGACCAACACGCCGACGATCACGCCGATCCCAACCGAAACCACTATCCCTACCGCGACTGCAATTTTGCCGCCGCGTATCACACCCGAAAACGCAACTCCTACCAAGTCTGGAGCTTAACTAGTGCCACCTCGTAAAGATAAGTATTTTCTCGTTAGTCTCGGATGCTCGAAAAACACAGTCGATTCTGAGAGCATGGCGCAAGTCCTCAATGGGAGCGGGATGCGCGGTGTCGGTGATCCCAAAAATGCCGAAGTGTTGATCGTCAATACGTGCGGTTTCATTGACGCCGCCAAGCAGGAATCAATTGATACCCTGCGCGAATTGGTGGACAACCGCCGCAGCAACCAGATGGTGATCGCGGCGGGCTGTTTGTCACAGCGTTACGGCGCTGATCTCGTGCAGGAAGTGCCGGGACTCGACGGCATCATCGGCACGCGCCGCTGGATGGACATTTTCGATCTCATTTCGCGCTTGCGTGTGCGTAAATATCCCGAACCGCTCTATCATCTGCCCACCGATGCAACCGTTGTCGGCTTGGATGAGCGCGGCGTGATGCGTGCCAGCATACAGGGGGCAAGCGCCTACCTCAAGATTGC
>JBBQRJ010000535.1:0-3573 GCA_038214955.1 Aggregatilineales bacterium
GCAGCCCTAACGCCTCGCTGAGCGCCGCCACATCCTCAGCGATGGTTTTCCATGCGTAAGGGGGCGCAGGCTTGTCTGTTAGCCCATGCCCGCGTGTATCAATGGCGTAGGCGTGAACGTCCGGCAGTAGGTCGATCACGGCGTCCCATAGGCGGGCGTGAAAACCAGTCGCATGGACGAACAGGATCGGTTTACCTGAGCCTTCCCACTCGTAGACCGACTGGTTGATCCCGTTGGCGTTGATGTAAAAATGGCGTGGCGGCATACATCCCCCGTTGATCGGAACAGCTAACCTAATTGTAGCGTCCGATCAAGGGGTTGGGGTCTAAATTGCTTGATTACGCAGCAAATTCGCTGTATGTTCCCTGGAACACGGTCATGTGACCGTCTTCGATTTGCCAGATTTGCGTCGCCAACTCTTCGATCAAGTAGCGGTCATGCGACACCAGCAAAATTGTCCCCTCGAATGATTCGAGCGCCTCTTGCAAAATCTCCTGCGCCTGAATGTCAAGGTGATTAGTCGGTTCGTCCAACAGCAGGAAGTTTGCGCCTTTTTGCGCCAGAATCGCCAACGCAAGGCGTCCACGTTCGCCGCCGCTCAACGCGCCAACGGGCTTGAAAACGTCATCTTTGCGGAACAGATACTGCCCCAAGACGTTACGCGCCTGTGATGGAGTCATCGGCTTATGGTACATGAGTTCTTCAAGTACCGTGTTTTCAAGATTAAGCGCCTCATGTGCTTGCGAGAAATACGCGGGCTTGATATTGATCCCTAATTGCAGTTTGCCCGCCAGCGGCGAGAGTTCGCCCGTCAGCGTCTTGAGGAAGGTTGTTTTGCCCGTGCCGTTCCCACCGATCAATGCGGCACAGTCACCGCGCAGCAAAGCAATGTTATCGCCTGTGAACAGTGTGTTATCAGCGTAACCAATTTTGACACCCGTTGTTCGCAGCACCATTTCGCCGCCGCGTTCGCTTGCCTTCATACGCATACTCAAGCGGGGCGGACGCAGAACGGGTGATTGCAGCTTCTTGATCATCTGCTCGACTTCTGCCACGCCAAGCAATCCGGGATTGCCCATGCCCGTTTCTGCCCAACTTTTGGAGTTTTTGAACGCCATCAAGCCGATTTCGTGAATCGCGGTCAATTCGCGTCCGATGCGGCGCAAACGCCCGACGGCTTGCGGGTTGGTGCTGGCGCGGGCGATATTCTTCTTGATGTAGTCAATTTCTTTCGAGAAACGCTCATGTTCTTCCGCGTAAACCTTCTCGCGCCACTCCCAACGTTCTTGACGCTGGCGAACATAGGCGGTGTAGTTGCCGCGATAGGTTTCCATACCCGTGCGGGTCATCTCCCAAACGGTGTTGACCGTGCGATCTAGAAAATAGCGGTCATGGCTGACGATGAGCAGAGCGCCGTCCCAGTTGTAGAGCGTTTTTTCCAGCCATGCGACGGTTTCAATATCAAGGTGATTGGTGGGTTCGTCCAGAATCAGCAGGTCGGGTTTTTCGAGCAGCAACTTTGCCAGCAGAGCGCGTGTCTTTTGACCGCCGCTGAGGTGGAGCAGGGGCGTATCGTACAGGCGTTCGTCAAAGCCCAAACCGCTCAACGTTTGCTCGATTCGCACATCGTAATCGTAGCCGCCACCTGTGATAAACGAATCTTGCAGCGTTCCGTACTCGTCCATGAGTTCCGGTTCGGCGGCGAGTCGATGCTCTAGTTCGCGCATTCTCGCTTCGTCGGCTTGCAAATGGGCGAACACAGTCATCATTTCTTCCATGACGGTATTTTCGCGTTCCGCAAAGGCTTGAATCGCTTCCTGACGCAAATAGCCGATGCGCGTCCCCTGTGCGATGTGGACTCCGCCAGTGGGGGATTCTGCTAAACCCGCGAGGATGAGCAGAAGCGTCGTTTTGCCGATGCCATTTGCACCGACTAACCCGATTTTTGCGCCGTGCGGAATGCTTCCAGTGACGCCCGTAAAGACCGTGAAAGCGCCATATTGTTGACTGAGGTTATGCGCGTTGAGTATCGCCATATTGAGTTTGCCTTTTGTATCGCATTGTTCGGAACACACAAAAAAGCCGCATCGATTGTGACCCATGCGGCGTGATTGATCTCGCGCTAAAAAGTTAGTCGGGAGATAGGAAAATCAATACCATGCAGCACAAGTCAGCAGCAAGCAGGAAAAAGCCTAAATTGAGGCTCTCTAGCGCCGTCTGACCGCTAACATGGCGTGCCTTTCACTCTCTCGGACAAGAGTCGAGGGAACACGACGAATAACGTCGGTTCGCTGCGACATGTACTATTTAACGATAAAACAGGCTTCCTGTCAATAACGAAAAAAATCACAAGGGGGTCAGGAAAGTCAGTTATTCGCTGACTGCGCTGTACATTTCTTTTAGGAATCGACTCGGCTGCGTGGCTAAAAGCTGCGTGTGGGCGAACCCGACGATTTGCGCCAGCTTCTCCCATGTCGTATACGAGAGGGGATACGGAACCCATGTGTTCCCGTGATCAACATTGTATTCCACAAGGATTAAACGACCACCGGGGCGTAAGTAGTCTTTAATGCGCCTTAAAACTGCTTCTTTGTCGCGGTGAAAGTGGAGCGAATTTGCCATGAGTATGCCGTCAAGTTTTGGGAGGTCGATGCGCTGCAAAAAGTCGGCTTGACGATAATGCGTTTTCACGAGCGGAAAACGGGATTGCATGGCGGTTTGTTGTTCGCGTAACGCCTTTCCATCTCGATCTATCGAATAGATGATGCCGTCTTTGCCAAGCAAATCTGCGAGTGCCAGCGTGAACGCACCCGTGCCAGAGCCAAAATCTGCCCATGTGCCGTAGGTGACTCCGGCACGAATCAAATTGACGTGATCTGAGTGATTCATGTGATGCCCCTTCATCTAATCCTGATTGTGACATACTCTCCAGTCGGAAAAGCCGTCGCCTCAAGATGCACCGCGCAAGTCTGACTGTCGAGAAGCTGATCGGCGCGAGTCCGTGATGAAACTGATCGGCAAACTCAAGACCGCGTAAGAACAACTCGATTATTGTAGGGGATCCCGTGCGCGTCGATCAATGACATGCTGGCGTTTTATAACGCACCGGGGTTTGAAACGACCTATCACCAGAACAAGCCGAATACCACGTTGGGTCTTCTATTTCCGTCGTGCAGCGATGATCTTTTTGTAGAACGTTAATAGATCGTGATCCTGCTCGTCGTCCCACAACATAGGCGTGCGGCTCATGTGCAAACCGCCCTCGTGTGTGCTGACATTCTGGTTCAAGCCGATTTCTGTGCCGTAGTAGATGATCGGCGGGTTGGGCAGACTCATTTGTACGGTGGCGGCGCGGCGCAGTGCGTCTCTGTCCCCGTCGGCAATCCACAAAAAGCGATCCATATCGTGATTATCGACAAACGAGGGCATGACAAAATCAGTCGGGAAGTACAGTTTGTGACGGGCAACAAACTCGTTGAGCGATTTTTCCGACATGGTTTTCCAGCCGAACGTTTTGCGGAGCGCCTCGCCAATGTGGAAATCCAGACAGCCATCTAAGCGCCCGATGTAATG
>JBBQRJ010000536.1:0-3566 GCA_038214955.1 Aggregatilineales bacterium
GTGTTTTCGCACCCTCAACCTCCCCTTATTATACCTCAACTCACGAGAAAAACAAAGACAAAACGTGCGCTTTCATCCAAGCGCTAAAGCGCAAGGTTTTCCCGCGCCAGAATGCTATAAGCACTTGCTGAACATCTGCGACTTGCCGCCCTGCAAGCCCGTGCTATGATACCAGAGGTAGCGAAAGAGTATTATGCAGCCCGATACGCCGTATATCTTTATCAGCCACAGTTCCGAAGACCGCGATTTCGCCGTCAAACTGGCGGAAGGTTTGACCGCCGCTGGCTTTCGCCCCTGGGTGGACGTTGACGCGATCCCCGATGGATCGTCGTGGGCGCGTGAAATCGAAAAAGCCGTCACGCACTGCGGCGCGTTGGTCGTCGTGATGTCGAAGCCCGCCCGCGAGTCGGAATGGGTCGAGCGCGAAACGCTGTTGGCGCTTGAGCTGCACAAGCCCGTCTTGATCGCACGGCTCGATGATACGCTGCTGCCCATTTCGCTGATCAACCGTCAGGCGACAGACTTTCGCAAGAAGTACGACCCCGCGATCAAACGGTTGATCACGGCGCTTGGCAAAGTCTCGCTCGACAAACCCACCGGAGTCGAACCCGCGAAACTTTCACCGACGCCCAATTCGCTCAACTACTTTACGTATATGGAACAGCTCCCCAACGGCGTAGAAAATGCGCGAATTGCCCGCATCCTATTCGATTGGGCGAAAGACAATACCGACAGCCTCACCTTTAGCGGACGGTCTGAACCCGCGTTTCATGCTCATGTGTGGGTCGGGGCGGGGGGCGTGGTCGTGTTTTCCGTGCGCTCGTTCAGCAAACAGCCTTCGATTGAAGTGCCGCTGCAATATTTGATGTCGTTCCCGCCCTATGACGCGCAAGATCGGCGCGTGGGGGTACTCGCGGCGCTGAATCAGCTTACGTCTACGCCGCTGGAGGATACCCGCGCAGATCGCCGCCCGACGATCCCGCTGACGAATCTAGCGACGGATGCCGCGCTCGACTCGTTCAAGGCGATCATCAGCGAGATCGTGAAGAATCTGCGCGGGGCGTAAAAGTTGGTTTTTGCCACCAGAGGCTAAAGCCTCCGTCTACCCTAAAAGCCTGTAAGCCCTCTAAAGAGGGCTATTCAGCCCCGTTCACGGGGCTTACTTCCCGTAGCCCGATGCTTTGAGCGTCGGGCAGCAACCTCAACCCATCTCATTTATTAACTCACCTTACGCAGTTTGCCCTCATCCTAAATCCTTCTCCCTCAGGGAGAAGGACTTTCCAACACACGAACGCTTTTTCACCCCTCGCCCTGAGGGAGAGGGGAAGGGGGTGAGGGCTGAAAACGATACTTGTGCGTAAGGTGAGTTATTAAAACTATCCCCCCTCAAACCAAAGGGTTGAGGGTGAGGCTGTTAAATCGGAATATCGGGTTCGACCACATACGTATAGGTGCGCGTGAACGTCTGCGACTTGCTGACCATCACCACATTAAAACCCGGCAGTGCGGTTTTATCATCAAGGGTTTCTGTTTGTCCCGGCACCGTCAGAATTTGATACCAACTGCTTAACCCGCTGGTGTAGACAATACCGTCACGGTAGATTTGCGTTGATTGATGGACATGCCCATGAAACACGCCGCGTAAACGCTCACGAGCGGGCAGCAGGGCGTTATGAAACGCCTCACCGTTCTCCAAAATCATGAACTCATCCCACCAAGGAATCCCCGTCGGCAGTACGTTGTGATGCAGCGCCACAATGAGCGGGCGCGAGTCGTCAGCTTTGGTGATCGCTTTGAGGCGTTGAAGCTGCTCTGCGCTCACCTGACCGCGCACGTTCGGTTCAGGGTGTTGGCTGTCGATGCACACGATTTGCACGCCGTTGATCTCAAATTCTTGATCGAAACGTTCGAGCGGTTGATCGCGCTGAACCAGCACACGCTGTAAGGTGTTTTTGTCATCGTGATTCCCGTTCAAGTAATAGATCGGGTATTTCAATCCGCTGAAGATGCTCCGCGCCGCTTCATAAGCAGTTGGGTCGGGGTCGTAGCACACATCGCCTGTATGCAGCACAAAATCGGGCTGGAAGGGGAGTTCATTCAAGCGTTTGACCAGCGCCTTTGCACCGAACATGGGCGTATGACTTACGCCGTCGATGTTATAGCGTGGGTCGGCGCTGATGTGGGTATCGGTAATGTGGACAAAGGTGAGCAAAATATCGCCCGTATTTTCAGCCATAAATCCGCTCCTAGAGAATAAGTACGTCAAGTATAACTGATTGTCGTGAACGCCGTTCGCGCTATAATCGGCGTTATGATACGTAAACTTCTACCCATTTTACTGATCGTTATCCTCACGGCGTGTCAGGCGACTCCTGTGCCTGTTCTGCCGACGCTGGCAGTTTTGCCAAGCCAACAGCCGCCTGTTGTGATCGTCGTGCCGACGAACACGCTTGCGCCGATTCCTGTACCCACCGAAACGTCGTCTGAACTTCCGCCGACGAACACCGATACACCGATCCCGACTTTCACCGAAACGCCGACATCGACATTCACGCCGCAGCCCACGCTCACCGAAACGCCGCTGCCGACGGTGACACTCACGCCAAGCCTGACGATCACCAACACGATCACGCGGACGCCCACCAGCACCTTTACCGCAACGGTAGAGCTTTCTGGCATGGGGTCACTCGCTGAATTAGCAGGACGCACGACGATTCTACCGCCCGAACAACTCTACAACGCGCCTACATTGACCGCGCTGGGATTGGCGCAGCAAACGCAGATCGCCGGACGCGGGATCATCGTGACCTATGCACCCGCTTTCGGCACACCCGGTATGATCGGCGTGCCGGGATTTGCAACTGTTGTCCCTACCTCTGTGATTTGCACGATTCCACCGCCCGCCGCCTTGAGTAGTTTGCTGGCAACTGACCCTGTGCTGCAAAGTCAAATCGGCTGTCCGTTGGGGATCGCGCCGACGCAAACGGGCAGCGCCGCACAGTTATTCGAGCGCGGCATGATGGTGTATATCGCGGGCAATCCCGGCATGATCTACAGCCTCAGCAACGATGGCACGTTTCGCCGCTTCAATGACACCTTTGCGGCAGGGGTCGATCCCGACAGCGGCGGCGAAATTCCGCCGACGGGCTATCTTGAACCTGTGCGCGGCTTCGGTAAAGTGTGGCGAACTAACCTTGATGTGCGTGCGGCGCTCGGTTGGGCGATCATCGGTGAACAGGGCGATACCGCGACAATGCTCATGTTTGAGCGCGGGCGGGCGATTTACTTGCCACAGCGCAGCCAAACCGTCCTGCTGATCGAGGACTTTGGCGGCATGTCGGGTCGCTGGCGAGCAGTTGGCGGCGGGTTCTGAGTGATTGAACCGAGCCGACTGTTTCCGCGTAAAATAGCAAAACTGCGGAGATTAACGAATGCTTGGGCGGTTGGTGCTGGTCAGCGGAGGGGTCGCCGCGCTGTTCACCCTGTTGATCGGGGTGGCGGCGGGGGTGGGTCAAGGGTTGCCACGCACAGAAATCGCCTTCATGTCCTACCAGCACATCAACTCT
>JBBQRJ010000537.1:0-3563 GCA_038214955.1 Aggregatilineales bacterium
CACCTTACGCAGATCGTTATTTCTGACCCCACCCCCGACCCCTCCCCGAATTCGAGGAGGGGAGCAAGCAGACTCCCGTTTGCGCCCTCCCCTGAATTCGGGGGAGGGAGGCGAGCGCAGCGAGCGGGGTGGGGGTCAAACTGACACCCTGCGTAAGGTGAGTTAGTCATATATCCTCACTTTTATACAGACAGTATAGCATCTGCGCTTGTACCAACTGAAAATTGAATCCACGGGCAGCATCAATCCTTCATTGTTTAGCCAGCTAATTTTGCCTAACTCAATAAAGTTGCTATGATAGATATTAGGCGGACTACAGTCCGTTAATCAACCGTGACACTATTTCCCTGTCGATTATCCATGCTTAAATAAGCAGAAAGTGATTCATCTTGGCTGTAGAAATCCCAGCTTCCGTCCATGATTTGCTCAAAGAACGTCCTATTGTGTGTTCGCTGACGACCATCAACCCCGATGGACAACCGCACACTGTTCCAGTATGGTTCGACTTCGACGGCACGAACATTCGCGTTAATTCACCCGATACCTCGCGCAAAGCCCGCAATATGCAAGTCGGCACAAAAGTAACTGTGCTGATTCTCGACCCGCAAAATGACTATCATTGGGTAGAGGTCATGGGGCATGTTGTCGATATTCGCGCTGATGCAGAAGGCGGACGCGACCACATCAACCAGCTGTCGCTGAAGTATCGCAACGATCCGGTCTATAAGTCGTGGGGCGATAGAGTCGAAAACCGCACGATGTATGTCATCGAACCGGATAAAGTCCACGCGATCTAGAAGGCAAAACGCCGTAGGCTTGTGCCTATGGCAGCGTCACAGCTCTTCCCATAAGCTGAAGTAGCTGATATATCTTGTACAAGCTCATTTGCTGTGTGGAAACGAGGCTTAACCCTCTGTGATTCTTCGATGGTGGGCAGGACTCGCAGAAATAAATACGCTCGGAATTTTATCAATCTTGTTTGATTATTCGCCCAATGCTAAAAGCGAATCCACTCGTACTGCGTACACAACCAGACGGAGATCGAACGAGCCTTCATCCCACTCCCCCCCGCAGGTGATCAACGTGAGACGCGAGAGTTGATCCGGCTGCAATTCCTCATTGTTGACGCTGCTCGAACCAAAAACCCGCGCAAGAACGGCGGGATCAGTGCTTTGCTCGTTGGTGTAGGTGATTGTCTCGGTGACAACAAAAGCAATATCGAGGTCACTTCGCGTATCGCGGACGATAATGAGTTCACCCATTTCCAGTTCACTCAGATAGGCGAACACCGCAGGTCGCCCAAGATCATCATCGAAATGACCAGCGAATGTCGCCGTGCCGACATGACCCGGTATCGTGCCACCGCGATACCAAAACACGCTCTGCCATATGGGATCATCAGGAAGCATTCCAATCGGCGATGCCATCGCATTCGTCAGCGTAAGCCCGACAGCGAGTACAGGAGAGGCGATATTGAGGGCTGGAATGTGGAGTTCGAGCGGCACATCTACAGGACCAACGAGCAGGGGCAGCGCCGGATCGACAAGGGGAGCAGGGATCATCAGCGGGGGAGCTGATAGAAAGAGATTAGGAGCAGACTGAACGTCTAAAGTCGATAACAAAGTGGGCGGGCTGATTTCAGGCGTGAGAGACGAAATACTTACGACTGTGGGTTCCCCCGTAAGAAGAATCGCGGCGGCGTTACGCGGCTGTCTCATCAAGAGCAGCGCAGCCATCACCAGTAGAAATCCGAACGTCGCCAGTAGAACAGCGACGCCCGAACGTGCAGTCGAAGTCATCGCCCCTGCCAATAAGTCGCCTGCGGACGACCACCCCCGGTATCTGGCAAACCGCTCACGAGTCCCGTCACAGAATTACTCGCCGTAGTAGCGGAAGGCGGCGGTTGCGTCGGAACATTAGGAGGTGTCGCTGATGCACCAACGGAGGTATCCGTATGGGTAGGTGTTGGTGAAGGACCCGGTGTAAACGTATTGGTTGATGTTGGTGAAGGACCCGGTGTAAATGTATTGGTTGATGTTGGTGAAGGACCCTGCGTTGGCATATTGGTTGGCATATTGGTTGGTGTATTCGTCGGCGTGTTCGTCGGCATGTTCGTCGGCGTGTTCGTCGGCGTGTTCGTCGGTGTATTGGTCGCCGTGTTAGCTGGCGGCGTAATACAAGTTGATGAGCCAATAATGTTGCTATCCATCGTCACAGCACCCGTTAGCGCAAGCGCCCTACCGGTGATAATTGCACCCGTCATCAAGGTGATACTTGCCTGTGCGAGAATGTTGCCGGTAAACGAACTGGTTGTACCTATCGTCGCGGAACTGCCAATTTGCCACCATACGTTGCATGCATTTGCGCTGTTAATCAGCAGGACAGACGAGGCGCTTGCGGTGGTAAGTGCGCTGCCAATTTTGAAGATGAAAACCGCATTCCCGTTTCCGGCAGCGTCTAGGGTGAGTGCGCCCGTCAACTGAGCCGCTGAATCAAAACAGTAGACTCCAGCCGTGAGAGTCATTCCGCCTAAATCCTGACCGCTCAAATTTTGGCTGCACGCTTGACCCGCCAGCGTGTTGAATGCGCTGGTTGCATCATTCCGTGCGTCCAGGGCGGCGGCGTCAGCAAGGTGAATCGTTCCCGGCGGCGTCACGATGCCGGGAGGAAATCCCGTGACCGCATTTCCCGGTGAAACCCCAAGATCGCCGTTGACAATAGAGGAACCGGTATTCGTTACGGTAGAGCTGCCCAAGACTGCGAAACTTGCGGCACTCCCAAGATTAGGATTAGTTTGAGCGTAGACCTGATTCTGCAATGCCTGCGTTATCATAAGCAATATTGCTAAACCTAGAAGGAATAGGAGTCCACCGATCCCCCTGTGGAAACGAGACAGAACCAACATAAAACACCTCAGTTATTCATTTGCAAGCCACTCACTCAGAAGATAGTCATTTGTAGGTGGATTGTGCTAAAAATTGAATTGTCACTATAAATTAATCATACCACTCTTCGTTTAGAAAACAATTGCACTAAATCCGACGGGAGTGTCTAATCTCGAAAGGACGGACGCAATGGTTCGTGTCCCATATGTGGCAAGTTAAGCCGATTTGCCGGACGCTAAAGCATCCGGCAAGGGTAAAAAGTCCCCTGAAGGGGACTCACAGGGTGTTTGGAGCGGGAATTGGAGCCCCGTTTACGGGGCTTTTTAGGACTAGCCAGAGGCTTTGAGCCTCTGGCGACCCTCAAACGAAACTTTTTCTGAGGCAGAAACCCTTAACTTGCTGCATATAGGACGTAATGGTTCGCGTCCCTACAGGCAGATTTTCGTAGGGACGGAAACTATTCCGTCCGTCTTTAGACACTCCCAATCCGACGGGCGATATGTGGATAAGCGAGCCAGAATTTTACAGCACTTCCACCGGATCAATGTCCACGTACCACCCTCGCGGAATGTCGAGGTCACGCAGTGCAACGGTTGGATCGGGACTCCGCAAAAGCAAATGCCAGCGAAAGACGTTCGCCTCTTTGGGGAAGAAACACGGCGCGGGACCAATGATCTC
>JBBQRJ010000538.1:0-3560 GCA_038214955.1 Aggregatilineales bacterium
CGCGGCATCTCTGAGGAACTGCGCGAAGCCGCCCGCGTGGATGGTGCGTCGGAGTTTGGCATTTATCGACATGTTGTTTTCCCCCTGCTTGCACCTATCACGTTGAGCGCCATGATCATTCTCGGTCATATTTCGCTCAAAATCTTCGATCTGGTCTACACCATGGGCGGCGGCGATAACCTTTACATCGACATGCCCGGTATGTATATGTATATGCTGTCGTTTCGCGGGACAGACATCGCTAAAGGCGCGGCAATTGCCACGATTATGCTGGTCATGGTCGCTCTAGTCATTGTCCCCTATCTCGTTACTCAGTTGCGTTCGGAGAAATCCCTATGAGCGTAATCACGCGATCTACCCCTGTTGCCGCGTCCACATCGACCACCGCCGCGCCGCGCCCCCCCATCAGTATTAGGCGCATCGTTATTTACGCCTTGCTGTTCATTTTTGCGATGCTGTTTTTGCTGCCCGTCTACATGGTGCTTGTGACCAGCGTCAAAAGTCTGGATCAAGTGAGTCTGTCCACCATGTGGGACTTCCCAACCACCTTTACGATGGACAGTTTTGAACGTGCCTTTGCGCGGCTTGCGCCAAACTTTGTCAACAGCGTGGCGTTGGTCGTCCCGGCAACCGTCATTTCCGCGATCATCGGGTCGCTAAACGGCTACGTGCTGTCGAAATGGCAGTTTCGCGGGGCAAACATCATTTTCCCGCTGATGTTGTTCGGCATGTTCATCCCCTATCAAGCCATTTTGATCCCGCTGGTGCAGTTCCTCAACGTGATAGGCTTGTTTGGCAACCTCTACGGCTTGATCCTTGTGCATGTCGTCTACGGTATCCCGATCACCACGCTAATTTTCCGAAACTACTACGCCGAAGTGCCTACCGAAATGCTGGAAGCGGGCGCCATTGATGGAGCGGGATTTTTCGGCTTGTACCGCCATATCGTGCTGCCCATTTCCGCACCCGGTTTCGTCGTGGTGATCATCTGGCAGTTCACGCAAATCTGGAACGAGTTTCTATTCGGCGTGACCATCGCGCAGAACTCCCCCGTGATCACGGTGGCGCTGCAAAATCTCGCGGGCAGTCAAATTGTGGAATGGAACGTGCAAATGGCGGGCGCTTTCCTCGCCGCGCTGCCTACGCTGCTGGTCTACGTTTTGCTAGGGCGTTATTTCATTCGTGGTCTGCTTGCGGGCAGCATCAAAGGCTAAAACAAAGAAAAGACTCAACGCAAAGGCGCAAAGTGAAATTAAGGGCGAAGGGGGTACACCTCGTCCTTTTTCATGATGTTTTCTTGCTTGAGAGTGGGGCATTTCCCTCTTGCTCTCTTTTCTTTGCGCCTTCGCGCCTTTGCGTCAAATCTTTATCTTTCTTTTCTTCTTGTTACTCTGCGTTCTCTGTGTTCTCTGTGGTTAAAAATTCTCTGATCTGTTGCGCGTATTCATTCGGCGCAGTGTTTATATAGCTCCCATGAGTCGCGCCCTCTACTTCCCACAATTCGACGTTTTCCCCGCCGACTCGCGCCATTTCCCGCGCCCCTTCGAGTCCCGGCTCAAGCGTCCCATAGATCAGCAGCACAGGCGACTCGATTTCGTCAATCACGCTGACCGGACTCAACACGCTCATGTCATGCCCGATAGTCACGCGGTAGCCGATGTGCGCCCCCACCCGAAATAGCAAACCCATACCGAACGGCAGAGCATACGGCGCGTTCTGCTCAATTTGAGCGGGGAAATCGTGATAGCCGCCTTCGCTCACCGCCCACGCTACATCCTCAGCAAATCGCGCCGCCGCCATGATCACGGTTGCGCCGCCCGCTGAAAAACCGTGCAACCCGATCTGATTCCTATTGATGTCAGAGCGCGATTGCAAATAGGTCAGCGCATCGCCTACCGCATCGACTTCGAGATAACCGAGCGAATTATTGACCGTTCCAATACACCCGCGTGCGCTGTAGGTCAGCACATTGACTCCCGCACGGTGATATACCTCGATCTCGCTCATGCGATCTCCCCGTGCCGCCGCACCGCCTGTCGGCACGACGATCACCGTTAAATCTCCGGGTGATGCGGGAATCCAATAGGCGGGAATATCCCGCCCGAACTCGCTCGAACGAAACGAGGCATCCTCATAAGCGAGTCCGATCACGTCGGGATTGATTTCGCCGCCGCAGCCCGTCCCGGTCAGCAGATTGATAAAACCATAGCCCAACGCGCACGGCAAAATCAGCAGCAGCGGCACAAGGATCAGCAGCGCGGTTCTGACGATGAAAACGAGGCGCTGCCGTGTCGTGCGCTCAACCTTCACGACGATAGAAGATCATCAAAGTCCGAAGTTTGAACGGGTGGCGTTGATCGAGCGACAGGGGCAGTCCGTGTGTTTTGTCGCGGTACGCCAGACAGCATCTTACCAAGCCGAAGCGTGTACGCCGCTGAATGTTCGGTGTTCATAGCAATCCGCTTGAGCAGGGCGTCGCTTTCTGTGGTATCCGGTTGAATGCGACGGGTGAACCCGATCAAGATTTCCAGAACGCCAGCGACGGTGAACAATGCCACCGCGATCACGCCGTAGTAAGTCGCCTCGCTGTAAACGCGAGTCATCTGAGCCGCCGACGTTCCTCCAGCGGCAAGCGACGGCGCGTTGATCGCCGTTGCCAGATAGTAACCGCCGCCAATGAGCGCGAACGACGCGATAAGATGCACCAGCAGATTGCCAATGGTTCTCATGGGAGATGCCTCAACTTTCCTATCCACTAAACCCTAAATTCTTGCTCCCCTCTCCATTTGGAGAGGGGTCGGGGGTGAGGTTTCTTGCTCCCCTCTCCTTTTTCGGAGAGGGGTCGGGGGTGAGGTTTCTTGCTCCCCTCTCCATTTGGAGAGGGGTCGGGGGTGAGGCTGTGTATTTACCCGCCAACGCCCCAGAAGCGCACGCTGGTATCTGCCCCTGAAATCAGTAGAGTCCCGTCATTGTTGAATACTAAATCGCGGATCAGCGTCTCGTGGGCATCCCACCGCGCCAATGCTTCGCCCGTTTCGGCGTTGAGCAGCACAATCGAGAACACTTCATCGCCCCGCAGCCCACCGCTGAACGGCACGCCGCCCGCCACCGCGATCACGTCACCGCTGTACGCCACTGCCGACACGATCTCATTCTCGCCAAACAGATCAACCGCAACCCGTTCGCTAGGGTCTGCACCGACAGGCGTATCGAACAGGTGAACACTGCCATCAGGGTAGCCGATTGCCAGACGCGATCCGTCTCCGTTGAACGCCAGCGGCGTCCCCGCGAAATGCAGTTCAGAGGTGGTCACAATGCGCCCGACTTGCGTTTGCAAACTAGGATCGAATAGGTAGACCGCCATCGTCTCTGTTTCGGACGTATCCAGCGCCAACCGTGATCCGTCGCGGCTGAAAGCAATATTGACCGCGCCTCCCGGCATGGTGAACTGCGTGATCAAACTGTTGCTCGCCACATCGTAGATCGGCACATTCACGCCCACGGTTTCCGCGTTCCCGGTCAGCGGCGCAATCGCCAGCAGCGCGGGGTCAGTGGGGCTG
>JBBQRJ010000539.1:0-3549 GCA_038214955.1 Aggregatilineales bacterium
TTCCCTCAATGCTACGCATAAGGGGGTCATTGTGCGTGAACAGGGTGTAGGGACGAGGCATGCCTCGTCCTGTTGGTTCGCCGTGAAAATAAGAGGACGAGACATGTCTCGTCCCTACAATGAAAACCCTACCCCTGATAGCACCCCCCGACCCCCTCTCCCAAAAACAGGAGAGGGGGAGACAAGCAGCCTCGTTAAACCCCTCTCCGTTCGGAGAGGGGCAGGGGGTGAGGCGATTTTATGGGCAGGGGGTGAGGTCAGCAGGTGGGCGCGTCGGAGATGCCGTAGAGCGTGCGTTCGTTGGGCGTAAAATCGCGGAAAATGTGCGTACACGCATCAGCGATCAAGCTGCGAAGGTCGGTATCCCACAGGCGTAGCGTCATATCTTCCGAACTGGAAGCGATGGTATGTCCGTTGGGGCTGAACACGACCCAATACACAGCGACTTCATGCCCCTCAAAGATGCGGACTGCCGCCCCTGTAGCGGTGTCCCACACGCGGATCGTGCGGTCATCAGAACCGGAGACGATCTGCGATCCATCGGGGCTGAACATGGCATTCCATACCCAATTTCCGTGTCCCAGAAATTGACGGATCGTTTCGCCCGTTTCGACATCCCACAGCCGCAGGGTGTGATCGAGCGATCCCGTCAGCAGCCAGCGTCCGTCGGGGCTAAAGGTGACACTTCCCACGCCGCCCGTATGCCCTTCAAATGTGCGGATCAAGCTGCCTGTTTCGGCGTCCCACAGCCGCGCCGTTTCATCAATTGAGGCAGAAGCAATCGTGCGCCCATCGGGGCTGAACGCCGCGCCCCACACCCAATCGGTATGACCCTCCAGCGTGTGGAGCAGTGTGCCGCTGATCACCCCCCACACGCGCACGGTATTGTCATAGCTCGCTGATACCAGTCGTTCACCATCGGGGCTAAACGCAACCCCATTGACCGAGTCCGTATGCCCCTCAAAGACGCGGATGATGTCGCCGCTTACCAAATCCCACAGACGTATATCACCGCCTTCGTAAGACGCCGCGAACTGACTCCCGTCGGGGCTAAACGCTACGCTCAATACACCGTCTGTGCCTTCGCGCTCGAACACGCGGATCAGTTCTCGCGTATGGGTTGACCACAGGCGCACGGTGTTATCAAACGAACTGGAAAGCAGCGTTTGCCCGTCGGGGCTGAATGCAACGGTGCTAACGCCGCCCGTATGCCCTTCTAAAATGTTCGGGTTGGGCGGCTGTTCCATGTACCACTGTCTCAGCGTGCCGTCACTGCTTGAGGTCAGCACGCCTTGATCATCGGGCAGAAACACGGCATCACTGACGCGGAGCGTATGCCCGGTGAGGGTTCTCACGACTTCCCCCGTTTCGACATTCCAGAGTCGCGCCGTGCGGTCATTGGAACCGGAAATGATGAACTGCCCGTCATGGCTAAAATTGGCGTTGGAAATCCAGTCGGTATGCCCTACAAACGTGCGGATCGTTTCGCCTGTCGCAATATCCCACAGGCGGATGGTGCGATCAAATGAGGCGGTGAGCAACTGCTGACCATCGGGGCTGAACACAATGGTGTTGATCCCTTCGGTATGCCCTACAAATGTGCGGATCAAGTCGCCCGTCGCCACGTCCCATAGACTCGCGCCGCCTTCTTCTGCCGCCGATGCGATTTGCGACCCGTCCGCGCTGAAATTCACGTAATAGACCGAAGAGTCATGCGCGGGGATACTGCGGATCATCTCGCCTGTTTCGGTATCCCATAGGCGTATTGAGCCGTCGTCAAGTCCGGCGGCAACCTGTGATCCATCCGGGCTGATGCGGGCGCACCATGCAATTTGATCGCCCGTGTCGAACTCGCGCAGCATCGCCCCAGTGTTGGGCGCCCATAAACGTACCGTGTGATCTAATGACGCGGACACCATAGTGCGCCCATCGGGGGAAAACGTCGCCGTCCAGATGTTGTCTGTGTGTCCGCTGAAGGTGTTGATCACATCGCCCGTCGCTAAGTCCCAGAGGAGGATCGTATGATCTTCCGAAGCGGTCAAGAACGACTGCCCGTCGGGGCTGAGGCTGATACTGTTGATCGCTTCAGTATGCCGCTCGTATAGGCGTTCGGTGTAGAGATTATTTATCGCCCGCGCAAGCGTGCGATCTGCAAGCGTGAGGTATTGGCTGTTGAGCGACTGGATCGCCAGCAGCGCCGCGAGTTCATCATTGCCACTGGGATCGTTCATGCTTTCAACTGCGCTTGTCACCAGATCAAGCGCCTGAATGCGGCGTTCGCCGTTGGCGATCTGCGCGTTGACGTAGGTGAGCGTTGCCGGAATGGGAGTCAGCGTTGCGTTGGCGTTCGCCACCTGCGTCAATGCTTCTCGTTCGCGCCCCTCGGCGGTTTGCGCTTGCAGGGCGGCACTGCCCGCAAAAGTGGCAGCGATAAATTCGCGGTCACGGGCATCAGCGATTTGAGTCGCTGTGAACACGATCACGCCGATGAGCAGCAAGGCGCTGATCACCGCGACTGCCAGCAAAATGCGCTGCGCTCGTCGTGCCGCCGCGAGGGATCGCTTACGGCTGATTTCTAATTCTTCGAGGCGGCGAATCCGTTCAGTTTCGGCTTTGCGACTCGCCGTGATGTATTGGCGCTGGTCGTCGGTGGGCGCGGGCTGCTTGATGCGAGTATCCAGCGCATCGCGGCGGCATTGGGCGTCGAAATCCCAATCTAAGAGCCACTTTTCCGCGTTGACCAGTTCATCGCCTGTGAGGAGATAGCTCGGATTTTCGGCTTTGCTCGTCCAATCGAGCGTGCGGACGAGGTAGCGCGTATGTCCTTTGACGTGATCGAGGTCGGTTTCAAGCGCCTCGATCAGCGCCGTATATTCGCGCTCAAATTTTTCGCTTTCGACTTCGCCTTTTTCATTCTTCTGGAAGAAAATCCAGTTGAGGTGACGAATGGCGTCCCAGTTATCTTCTGCGAGGGCTTTCCATTCGGCAGGCTCCCATTGCGCTTTGACGAATGTTTCCGTCTCGCCGCTAATGTCCTCGTGAATGAGGGGGATGATGCGCTTACCCTGTTTGCGGGCATAGGCGATCTCTCGGTTACAGGTTTCGCTGATGAGCGAACTGCGGCTGACGATTTGCACCACGCTGTCGGCTTGTTCGATGCCATTGAAAATTTCGTTAAGCCAATCGGCGGCGCGGGGAATATCTTGCCAGTCGATCCACACATCGCGCCCCGACTTTTCGAGCGCGTTGGTCAGTTGTTTGGCAAACGACGAGTCGCGCCGGGAATACGAAATAAAAATATCTGCCATGCTTTAAAATCCGCGAAGGTTTGGTTAGAAAACAGTATAGCGCGGATTGCATCGCTAGAAACGATTAAAGGTAGGGCAAACGCATCAAAATCGAGCGGAAAGTATTTATTCACCTATCCATAAAAGGTAGGTTGGCGAGCGAGGACTAAAGAGAGGACATCAAGGATGGTGCGCCGCTGTCGTCGAGCAGTTTCGAGAATCGAGATCATATCGGCGTAGAGATCGGCACCCCAGTGGGTAC
>JBBQRJ010000540.1:0-3541 GCA_038214955.1 Aggregatilineales bacterium
GCAAGGCTGAATCCGAGTTCCGCTTGGCTGGTAGGTCCACCGTGAACGTGAACGATCAGCGGCGGGGCGCTCGACACATCCTCAAAGCGATCACTGGTGGGCGGGTAATATAAGCCGTAGATCGATTCGCCGTCGTCCGCCCTGAAGGTCATGGCTTGCCCGGTTGCCAATCCAGAGAGATTTTCACTGCTGCTGCGGGCATGAATCCGCTCGTCAGCATCCCCTAAAAGCACGAACATTTCCGACTCATCCTCGTCAGGGGTTAACGGGATACTGCCACTTGCTGCCGGCACGCTAATCACGCGGGGCGGAATAGTGCTGGACGACGCAATGGCAGCGATGTAACCGTATTCCGACACGCTGATTTGATCAAAGTGGGTGTAATGCTCCGTACCGCGCACGGACTCACTGCGTGCGCTACGCACATCACAGCGCCAGAGGCTTGATGCAGCGTTCTCGCTTCGCCGATAGAAGATCGACTGTCCATCGTGCGACCAAGCATAGGTGCGTAAGCCCTGTACCCATCCGGGCGTCCCATGATCGGCTGCTGCGTCGGTGAGCTGCTGATGTTTACCGGTGGCAAGATCGTACAAATACAGTTGATTCCAGCCTGTCGCATCGCTGATGTAGGCGAGTCGCTTGCCATCGGGGGCGAATTCCGGTTGGGAGACGCTGACCATATCGCTCCCCGTGATCGTTTCGATCATCGCGGCGTGTGGGACTCCCGACTGATCCCAATCAAGATGCGCGAGTTGAAGCATCGACCCATTAAACGGCATGGTTGGATGATTCCATGCGATATAGGCGATCTTCTGCCCATCGGGACTCCACACAGGCTGCATGACAAAATCCGTGCCGTATGCTAGTTTTCTGGGGAATGTTTCGCCCGCCGAGTCGACCAGCGCCAACCCGTCTACGTCTTCATACGACAGCACATACACGATCCATTTGCCATCAGGGGAGAAAGCGGGAGATGCCGCCGCGCCGAATGCGGGGGTGATAGGGCGGGGGCGTCCACCTGTCAGCGATTGGCGGTACAGGCGACCTTCGGCGCTGAACACGACCACGCCTTTATGCGTCCGAAACTCGCCGCCACCATAACCGACCCGCCCGCGCACTGACATGCCCGGTTCGGTAAGGTCATGCGGCGCATCAATGCCATCCTGCGCGACCAGTACGCCCTGACCGCCGCGTGTTTCTGACCACACGAGCGTAGTAGTGCCGTCCCACTGCACATCATTGAAGCGACGCCCGGACGCCATCATCTTGGGGCTTACCGGACTGCTCCATGTGCCAACCATGCGTTTGAGTTTCAATGTGATTTATCCTATGCACAAAAAAAACGCCCCTTTGGGGGGCGCTTGGAAGTTCATGTGGGGCGAAAGAAAGTTTTTTAAATAAGTGTTTTTTGCTGCCCCACATTCATATTTCGTTGTACACCCATAGCATATGAGAAACGTTCTCAGAAGTCAAACCCCATTTTTCCCTCAAAATCGCCATTTTGTTCGTGAAATCTGCAATTATCGTTAGTGCCGCATGGTACAAATAGAACGAGCGTTTGTTAAAAGTCTGTGAAATTTGTGTGAAAACGGTTGCATCACCTTTGACAATGAACGAAGCATAAAGAATAGATATGTTCACGCGGAAGCATCTATTGTTAGCTGGATTTTACTATAAACTCATCAGTCGCTAATTTCGTGCAACTTGCACAAGGGTTTCGTAGAGCGGGGGAGTTCGATGCAGCGGCAGAAAGACGTTTGTCTTATGCGTACAATCTCATTTAAGCAGAATCCAATAGTTCCTTCATCCTACTTTAGTCGGAAATTTTGGTGAGGGGTCATTTGGGATAAGAAAAGGACAGTTTTAACAAACGGTTGGTTTTTGCTACCAGAGGCTAAAAGGCTTGTCCGGTATTCAAATCCTTCTCGTGAAAACGGATTTTGTAGGGGCGGGGCAGTGTCCCCGCCCGTGTACGGCGGGAGACCCCATTGGGTCTCCCCTACAAGGATCACTGTATCTATTTGTTAAACTGCATCAGCAGGCTGACAGGTTTTTCGGATAGCCGGAGGCTTTGAGCCTCCGGTGGTGATATGGTGAAGGGGCTAAATCGCTTCTGAAAGTGCCGCCAGCACAACGGGGAGAAGCTGCTTCTTGCGTGACATGACTCCCGGCGCGTCCAGCACGTTATCGCTGATGTGCGGGTAAGGCAGTCCGTTGAGCAAGCGCGGCTGCCCTACCACGATCAGGCGGCTGTTACCGCGTACCACATCGGTGATCATGAGCAGCGCCATTGCCAAGTTCTGCGAGTCGTTCAGTTTTTGCAGCGCGTCCAGCAGTTCACTGAGGCGATCATTGATCTCTGAGAAGCTGGTGACTTCGGTTTGCGCCAAGCCGACGCGCAAATTGCCTTCCTCATAAAACTTGATGTCTGTGTTAATGATCTGATCCGCCGGACGTGTCCCCAAGCCAGCGCCCGCGCCCAACAGCGATTCGCCTACGCTGCTGATCGCCTCATTGGTTTGATCATCCGTCGCGTTTTGGGCGACGAGATTTGCCGTGCGTGCCAGCAAGTGCGCCGCCACCCGATCCCGCGCCGTTGCGGTGGGCGAACGAAACACGAGCGTATCCGACAGGATGCCGCACAGCAGCAAGCCAGCAATCGACGGGGGGAAAACCTTGTTCAAGTCAACGGCGCGTTCTGCCACCAGCGTTGAGCAGCTTCCGACGGGTTCAATCTGAAAGCGGATCGGGACAGAAGTCGGTAGGGCGCTCAAACGGTGATGATCCAGCACTTCAATCACCTCCGCTTCTTCCATGCCGGCGACGGCTTGCGCGGGTTCATTGTGATCAACCAGCACAATGCGGCGCGATGGCGGCGAGATCAGCGTGGACTTACGGCATAAACCCGTGTAGCGCCCCTCATCATCCACCACAATAAAATCGTCCTGTTCAGAACGTAAAACCTGCGGCATCACGTCGCGTACAAAATCGTTCGAGTTCAAAAGGGTGCTGGCATGATCAATCGCGGTTTCGGCAGGGCGATCAAATTCTTTTGCCAGCGCCAGCACCGATGTTGAACTGAGCGCATCTGCTAAGTTAGCGAACAAACCCGCGCCGGAAAGCAAACCTACCGGGCGGCGTTCCTCATCGAGCAGCGGGGCGGGACGGCGCGTGCGGGCGATGCTCTGGCACGCATTGAGCAGGGTTTGACCCTTCCGCAGGGAGGGCAGCGTTTCGGTGAGGTCTGCGACACGGGGGCGCACATCCGTCACCAGCGCGGGCGACTCGACTTCAAAACGCTGTAAGGCAAAAGCGGTCTGCGCGTTGACCTGTCCTGTGCGCCCCGCGACAAATTTTTCTCCGCCAAGGCTGTTCAACAGCCACGCATAACCCACCGCCGAGGCGATGGCGTCCGTATCCGGGTTCCGGTGTCCGATGACAAGAATGGTATCGGGTATGGGCATAGTTCACCTTTGTGATTGCTATCACGATGTCGGGGATAACTATAGCCGATTCGCGTCACTTGCCCTAGACCGTGTTT
>JBBQRJ010000541.1:0-3531 GCA_038214955.1 Aggregatilineales bacterium
ACTTGGTGCATATGGGACGCGATACATCGCGTCCGTCCTTTCGAGATTAGACACTCCCCTCTAAATGTACTCCCTAGCCATCGCTGCGTCTCCCCTCTCACTTGGGAGAGTGGTTGGGGGTGAGGCGTCTTTTAATCGGTAGTTAGTCCGTGATCGGCGCTGCAACAGCCTCCGCAACTCCCTGTTGACTCATCCGACTCAGCAGATTGACCAGCTTGTCTGTGTCTTCGTACAAATGGATTTCGGTGATGCGCCCCCACTTCAAACGGATGAACTGCGCCACGTCGTTGGTATAGCTTCCCCCATCTGGCGGAGTCAGTTCCACGCGAAACTGCACGGCGATCTGTGTATCCCCCGGCAGCCCCGCGATCAGAATGTTCTTGACATTGAAACGCAAATCGGGAAACAGCCGGAACAGCCGCTCATACCACTTTTGCGCGGTGACTTGGGTATGACGTATGCCGCCCAACGCATGATCCCCGGCGAAACTATGCGTGATCGCAGGTGAAAAGCTGGCGACCACCGGCTGATACTCGTGACGGTTCAAGTGTGCGAAGCTGCTTTGAATCTGACGGCGAACAATCCAGTGATACATGAGATTCCTTCTCGCTAATTCGTATCCGGTGTGCGTTTTGCTTTTGCTTGTCTCCCCTCTCCTATTTTCGGAGAGGGGCTGGGGGTGAGGCTTCTTTTTGGATTCGGGTGAGGCATCTCTACTGCTTGCGTTTCCGTCCCCGCAGTCGCTTGATGGTTTCGTCCAACCATGCGATATACATCTCCTCGTACAGCACGCCCGCCCGTCGAGTCATGTCCCAGAACAGCGCATCCTCTGGGGTTGCGCCCATAAATCCGGCGTTCTGCTCAATGTCCGTCAGCGTTTGCCCCTGATAGGTTTGCAACATCCCTTTGTGCAGTTCCCGCTGGATCATCAATTGCGTGATGAGTTGTTGGCGGTCAGCATTCGCAGAGAAGAACATCTTGAGCAGCAGCGCCTCTTTCATCGGTGTCACATCCGTCAGCGGCGTATCGAGCCAGTCTTGCAAATCGGCACGTCCCTCGTCCGTGATCGTGTACACCCGGCGATCAGGTTTGTCGTCTTGCGCCTCCACCGACGACGTAATTGCGCCGTCTGCCTCCAACGATTTGAGCGCCTTGTAGATTTGGCTCAGGTCAGTCACCCAGAAGTTGGTCGTAGACACATCCATGATCCGCTTCAAGTCGTAACCGGAAAGCGAACGGTAGTTGAGAAAGCCTAACATCGCGTATTTGAGCATGTAGTTATACAGTCATTTGCATATATGCATTTGCCTATATAGTAACGGTGTTTTTCGCGTTGTCAACTGACCTGTTTTGTGAAGTTAATTTTTTTGGATTTGGGAAATAAGTTAGGGGACGAGGCGGTGTGCCTCATCCCTATGGGTAGAGTTTAAGGAGTGTTGAGGGTGTCGAAGATGGTGGAAAGGAGCGCGGAGTCGGCGCTGTCTTGGCTCAACTCCCAGAACATGATGCCGCCCAAGCCGTTCTCGCGCACGTATTCCGCCTTGAGCGCCAGCGATTCGGGATCGTCGTAGCTGATCATTACGCCAGACTCAGCGTCATACAGCCAGGGGACTTGCGCCGTCTCATCCCAGAAGCGTTCCACCGTACCCACGTAATCTTCGGCTAACTCGTTGTACTCAAACGACCCTGCTTCCCATCTCCCTTGAGGAAGGCTCTCGAAGGATTGATGCAGTCCGTTATCCTCTGCGGGGACTCCTGCCCAACCATGACCATAGAAGGCAACACCCATCACAATCTTATTCGCGGGGATGCCAAACGCGAGATAGGCTTGGAGCGCGGTATTGACGCTCGTACCTTCCGCCGGGCTATCGCTGGAGTCGTACAGCGGGGCATTGAAGCCCGTGACTTCGCTCCAACCGCCGCTCATGTCATAGGTCATGACGTTGATCCAGTCCAACAGCGGGTGAATCCGATCCCAATCGAGCGTCGCATAGGCACGTTCGCCCGCCCCTGCCGCAATCGTCAACAGGTAGGCGCGACCATCGAGTTCGCCTTGCGCGTCCAACTGATCCCGAAACGCTTGCAGCAGCAGAATGAAGTTTTCAGGGTCTTCGGGGCGTTCGGTATTGCCTGTGTTGCCGCCGCCCGTCGGGTATTCCCAATCGAGATCGATACCGTCAAAGCCGTAGCGCAGCATGAAATCGACACACGAGGCGGCGAAATGCTGGCGCGACTCTGCGGTCAACGCCACGTCAGAGAACCGCCCCGACCATGTCCAACCGCCAACGGAGATCAACGTTTGCAAACCGGGGTTAGCTTCTTTGAGCAAGTTAAGCTGATTAAAGTTGCCGAGCAGTTCTGACCCCTCAACATCGCCGGGGTAAACAAACTGCGTATCTGACCATTCGTCGCCTAGAATACAATCGCCATCCCGCGAGATGTTGGCAAACGCATAGTTGATGTGAGTCAGCTTGTCGCCGGGGATTTCGTTCACAAAGAACTGACGACCATACATCGCCCATGAGGTGTAGTAGCCGACCACACGGTAATCGGGCGACTCCTGTGCGGCAAGCGGAGACACAGCCAAAACTCCCAACAATAAGCCTAAAACGAACGTTAAACGTAATCGCATCTCTAATTTCCTTTCGTAGTCCGTAACGCGATGGGGATTATGACACGAAAGGCGCGAGGGGTGCTACTTGCGGGCGCTGAGAGAGTTTAGGCTTGTTCGCGTTCTGGCTCAGGAATAGCCATCCCTAAATCGATTGCAGTGGTCAACCATGCGACTTTCGCGTCATCGATCATGAAAAGCGCATCTTCACGGCTGTTCCCATTGGTAATGCACCCCTTTAGAAGTGGAATACTGGCAAACCAATATCCATCCTCATCGGGGGTCAGTTCGATGGTATAAGGGAGTGCGAGATAGTAGTCAAGGTTCTTCACTGGATTCATCCGTCCCCTTCTGGTAAGTTCGCTAATAAATCTTCAACAGCAGCTTTTAAAAGAGGAAGTTTCTCAACTGCTTCCCACACCAGTGCAGGTGCGACTCGATCATAGTTATGTATCAGAAAATCGCGGAACGCTTTGATACGTTGCCATTCAACTTCTGTGTAAGCACTCAAGATGTCCGTAGGCAGTCGCTTTACAATTTCACCAATAATTTCATAAGATCGAATAACAGCTTTCTGCGTCTTTCGATCTTTCAAGAATGACTCGCGTCCTTCCACTGTAAATATTTCAACATCATGAATCTGCTCCATCAAATTACGCAGATATTCAGCAAGATTCTTCATACGGGTACAGCGTCTTTCTCGATTCGCTCGTCAAACGCTGCGTCTGCCCCCAGTGTGACCAAATCCACTTTTCGGTCAAGGAGTGCTGTTAAGTCCTGCCACAATCCAACAGCATCAAAAATGCTTGCTCCTTCACGAAATTGTACGCAAAAGTCAATGTCGCTGTCGTCTTGAGCATCGCCTCGCGCAACTGAACCAAAAACACGCAGTTGAGCTGCTCCATGCTTTTCTGCGAGAC
>JBBQRJ010000542.1:0-3528 GCA_038214955.1 Aggregatilineales bacterium
AGTTCACGACTGCGAAATTCCGCCTGTAAATCTTTGCGGATAATGGCGCTCACGGCGGCAAAAAATGGGGTTTTCATGGGATTTTTCATCGTGCGCTAGTCATACCTGTGACTTCGGTGTAACGGGCGGGCAAATCTGCGATCTCGCTCATCGACGTATCCAATGCGATTGTCCCCCGCGATAGGATGATCGCCCGGTTTGCTAACCGATGCGCCCGGTCAAGTTCGTGAGTCACCATGAGAATGGTTTTGCGTTTGTTGTTTTCGTCGGCGTGCGCTTCGAGCAGCAGCGTATCCAGCGTATGCGAGGAGTCTTGGTCCAACCCCGTGTGAGGTTCATCCAGAAACAGCACATCGGGATCGTGGATCAGGGCGCGGGCGATGCTCAAACGTTGCAGCATCCCGCGTGAGTACGTCCGCACGAGATCGCCGCCGCGCTTGCTCAACCCGACGCGATCTAGCCCGCGTTTGATTCTGCCTTCAATATCATCCAGTCCGTAGAGGCGGGCAAAAAACAGGAGGTTTTCGCGTCCGGTCAGGTTTTCATACAGCAGGGCTTTGTGACTCACCAGCCCGATTTGCGAACGCACGGCGGCGGCTTCTTTCGGCAGTTCCCACCCGCCAATCTTGATCACGCCCGCCGTTGGTTTGCTCAAGCCGCACAGCAAGCGCAGCAGGGTCGATTTACCGCTGCCGTTTGCGCCCATCAGCGCCACAAACTCGCCGCGCTCAATGCCGAGATCGATCTTCTTGAGGACGGGTAGCAGTCCATAAACTTTGCTCAGGGCGTGCGTCTCAATAATCATAATGATTTCGTAGAGTAGGCGTATCCAACAGTTTTCTCCCCTCCCTGAATTCGGGGAGGGGGTTAGGGTTGGGGGTTTTCTCTCCCTCTCCTTTTTCGGAGAGGGGGTTGGGGGGTGAGGTTGTCACTACTGCCCTTCCATTAAATTCGCCAGTCGCTTTTTGAGCGCATCACGCTGGCGTTGATATTCGTTATCAGCGATTTCACCCGCTTCATGCTGTGCGTCCAATGCGGCGATTTGCGCGATCATCGCGTCCACTAACGCTTGCGTTCCCGCTTGCGGCGTGGTTTGTACGGCGCTGCTCGTTCGGGCAGTTGTTTTGGTGCGGTAATACAGCAGGTACGATACTGCGATCAAGATGGAGACGAAGCCCAAAAACAACAGAATGATCACGGGTAAATTGTTCGATGTGACTGCGCCGCCGCTTGATATTTCCAAGCCCGCGCCGCGCAAATCATAGCGGATTGCCTCACCCGCGTTGAGCGTCAGCTCTGCCCCATAGGACGCAAACTGCATGTTGCTCAACGTTTCTGTGCCAAGCGGTTGCAGTTGGTCGCTGATCACGTTGATATTTGGCGGGTTGATCAACAGGCGAACCGCCCCGTTAACCGCGTAATTCATCGGCTGTTCGATGATCGCCTCGTTCTCGTAGGGGATCAGATAGATCACCTGTACCAGATGTTCTTCGCCGGGCAGAACAGGCACGGTATCGAGGATCGAAAATTGCTCGCTGGCGACGACATAGCGTTGTTCTTCGGGCAGCCCCGCTATGACTGACCCCGGCGGCAGCGAAATCACAATAGATATATTGCGCCCGTCTTCGGTCATCTGGCTGCTGCTGAAAGCCCGGTCTGACGTATTGGTGAGCGTCATCACCTGCGCGACTTCGAGGCTGTCCCCGACGACGCTGACCTGACTCACCATCCCCGTAATTTCGATCACGGCGGGGTCTTCGGTCAATTCGTAGATCGTGAGCGGCAGGTCAAGCGACCCATCGGCGGCGTCCTGTACAAGTTCCGCGCCGCGCCGTACTTCACTGGCAAACACGCGCTCTCGATAATTGGTCGTCACGACATACACCGACGCCGGATCATAGGCGAGGTCTGCGAAGCTGTAACGCCCGTCCGCCCCGATGCTGATAGGCGTTTGGGTTTGGTTAAACGACGCATCGAAGGTGAATAGGACGATCTCTTGATCCGCCGGGACGGTGCTGTTGACCGTGCCGTTCGTCACCTGCCCGCTAATCGTGATCGTGCTAACGGTTAGCTCGTCGGTGGCGTTGGGTTGTTCAACCGCGTTGGCTTCTTCGGTGGCGATAGGTTGTACAACCTGTTGTCCCATCACGTCCACATTGTTGAGAGCGAGTGTGCGCGTATAGTGCGCCACCGCCCGCAGTTCTTCCTCAGACAGTTCTTCCATGAAGGCGGGCATATTTTCGCCCGCCCCCTCACTGATGATCGTGTAGTACACCTGATCGCTTTGCGAAACGACGGTTGCTAAATCGGTGAGATCGCCTACGTCGCGTGTCAGTTCGGCGGCGCGTTCGCCATCGCCACGCCCGCTTTCCCCGTGACACTCGACGCAATCTTCTACCCAGATTGCTGCGCCACGCTCAAATTCAGCCGGATCGTAATGCAGCGTATACGTATAAAACGCGACTGCCCACCGTTCTTCCTCGGTGAGCGCGTCTCTCCAAGGGGGCATCAGCTTCTCGATGCGCCCATGTGTGATCGTGTCGAACCATGCGCTAGGACGTTGACGACTGGCAGTCGCAGGGTCGGTGAAATCGGCGGGATTGCTGACCTCACCGCTTTGCACCAGTTCACCATCGCCCGCGCCGGTAGCGCCGTGACAGCGCACGCAGTTTGCCGCGTAAATCGCCGCGCCGCGTGCCATATCTGGCGGCGCAAGGGGATACCCGATCTCAGTGGGAGCGGCGGTGGGGGCGGGTAGTGACGCGACGATGCGCGGCTCACCTGCTAACCCTCCGCACCCCGCCAACATGATTATCAACAGAATTATTGCTATTGCTCGTAAGGATATAGCACGCCTTGTCCCATTCTCGCGCATTCTCTCACCCTCTCCTCTTTTCGGAGAGGGGGCAGGGGGGTGAGGCTGCTTTTTGGGTTGGGGGGTAAGGGCTAATCTCATTCAGTGACTCGATCTTTGTTCGGGTTGGTGTCTTTATATTGCTTGATCGCCGCCTCGATTGCCGCATCAATGGCGCGATCTACGGCGGCATCCTCAGCGGGAGTCGGCGCGATCATCGTTTGGCTGCGGTCAGGCAGCGAATCGAGCGCCTTCAAAACCTGTACACCGCGCTCAACCAGAAGTTCGCGCTCAACCTGATATGCCGCTTCTTCGATCTTGCCGAGCGCGTGATCCTCATCCAGATCGCGCAAATTGCGTAAGACGCGCTCGTAGTACAGTTGAAGTCGTTCGCGCTGTTTATCCATCAGCGGATCAATCGTTTCCGTCTGGCGATTGAACAGCGGCAGCGCGATCATCAGCACCACGCCCACGAACAACAACAGCGCGAATACAATGCCTTCAATGCTCATGGGCTGCCCTGTTCCAGTAGCCGATCAATCAGCACCGTCAGGGATGCCTCATCGACAGTCGAATAAATGAACCGTGCGACTTCGCCATTCTGGTCAATGACGAATGTTTCCGGCACGCCCTGAATGTGATACAGGTCTTTGCTCACTTCCGAACGCGGATCA
>JBBQRJ010000543.1:0-3527 GCA_038214955.1 Aggregatilineales bacterium
TATCCACCTCCATATCAACGGCGATGCGATCCCCCTCATGCAAATACAGCGACCACACATCGCGCAAACCGCGCCGTTCGACATTCCCGCGCATGGGCGTATCCGGCAGTGCCAAGCCGCGCAGCACATCGGTATGCGAACTATCCTCACCATAGCTGATCACGTATGCGCCGCCGACATCCGCGTCATCAGTCAGGAACACGCTGTAGACTCCGCTCGTGGTCATTCCCAACGGTGGGGCAAGCGTATCCCCGTTGGCGCTCGATTCCTGTGAATTGATGCTCATCAGGACATCGCCATTGGGATCGTAAACCTCTAGCCGCAGATTCGCCGAAGGAGCGATTGCCCGTGCGCCAATCGTCAGCAATCCCCCCACATTCACGCGAATCAGATAACGGGCAACACCGCCCGCCTCTAACACCCCTATGACCGGAACGTGATCTTCAAGCATCCCGCGTTCGGGAGTCGGCGCGGGCGTGACCGACCCGATAGGAAGGGTAGGCGTTGGCTGCGGCGGAATCGGCGTGATGATCGGCTGTTCGTTCGAGCGCAGCAAGCTAATATGATAGAGTCCATAGCCGCCGCCGACAGCTTGCACGATATACGCGCCATTTTGCGGAAGCCGTACCCCGCGCAGCAAAGCGGATCGCCCGCCGCCGCTGTCATCATCCATTGCGATAGGGCTGCCAGCGGGGTCGTACAGCATGACCATCGAGTCAACTGCCGGGTTATCGCTCTGCATCGCCAGCGTGATCCATTCGCCCGCTTGACCTTCAAATGTGTAAATATGCCGCTCGAAACCAGACACAAATTCGGCGTCCATGACCGCATCTAACAGGTTGACGAACGTCCCCAAGTGCGCGTAGACAGGAGTCGGCGTATAGGTCATGGTGGGTGTATTGCTCGGTGTGAGCGTCAGCGTCGGCGTTTGGGTGATGGTAGGACTTGGCGTCCGTGTGAACGTCGGCGTGCGGGTCAGGGTGGACGTGCGCGTTTCAGTCGGTATAGGGGTGATCGAAGGCAGCATCGCCATGGTGGGTAGGGGCGCTTGCGGGGTAGGCGATCCGCACGCCGCCGTCAATAATAGAATCAGTAGGATGAAACGAATCATGTGGGAAATCGGCTCGTCGTCGGAAGTCACGCCTATAGTACATCGGCTGTGCGACACACCACCAAAAGTCCTATTTTTTCACGATAGACCCTCTACATGGGAACATCTTAAGAAGACTCCCCTCTTGTGTTAACAGATTGTCTTTACGTCCTTAAAGACATTTTTTTACGCTTCACCTGCCTGATAAATTGGGCATTCGCTTCGAAAGACTTGTTTCTGAGGAAAATCTATGCCTATCAAGAAATTGTTCCTTCTCATTGCTGCCGTGCTGCTTCTCACACTGGCGCTCGTTGTTTCGGCTCAGGAAGAAACCTACTTCCCCGAAGCAGACTTGACTAACCCCGCCGCGCCGTTCATTTTTGCACAACAGTATGCGGCTGCTCAAGGCGCTACGGCAGAATGGCGCAAGCAGGAAGGCATCATTATTGATGAAGCCAACATGAAGTTTTACATGGCTGTCACCCGCGTTCGAAATGGTATGTCGGACGGCGAAGGCGATATGCGTCTTGATGAAAATCGCTGTGGTGTCATTCTCGTGGGCGATGTCAGCGCCGACTGGAACGTCAGCGAACTGCATCCCTTGATCGTCGGTGGACCTTACGATGAAGCGACGGAAACCTGCAACCCCGACAACATCTCCGAACCCGATAATGTGTTCGTGGACGCCAACGGCGACTTGTGGATTTACGAAGACACTGATTTGCACGCCAACAATCTGGTGTGGAAGTACGTTGTAGCAACAGGCGAACTGATGCGCTTTGCGTCCATGCCGACGGGTTCTGAAGGTACAGGCTTGCGTATCACCGGTGACACGCTGTTCATGAACATCCAGCACCCCGATGAAACCAACCCCGCCCCTTGGAACTTGGGGACAATCGGTGTGGTGACGGGTTTTGCCGCCACCGACAGCTTTGAGTCGCTGCCCCTACAAGAAGGTGACGCGGCGAACACATTGGTGATCGCGGCGGGCGAGTATCAGGTATTGGGACAGGGCGGCAATATGATCCCCGGTTCCGATCAACCGTTCGGTTTGCTGCAAACCAACAGCGGCGCAGTCATGGACGGCGTATGCCAGAACCCCGATGGGAATATGTTCATCCCCAACGGCGATTCGATGACCGAAGGCATTCTGTATACCAATTGGGAATGCGCTCCCGGTGGCGTTAGCCGCATCGACATCGCGCAGGGCGCTGATGGCATGTGGACAGTGAGCGGTGGTTATCATGTGGACTTCGGCTCGGTCAACGGCGTGATCTACAATTGCAACGCCAGCGTTACCCCCTGGGGTACAGGCTTGACCAGTGAAGAAGATGCACCGCTGGACGCCGCAACATGGGCAGAAGAATATGCCGAAGGCATGAATGCCATCGTCGAAGGCACTGCCAACCCGTATGATTACGGCTATATCACCGAATTGATCCCCAACGAAGACGGCACAACCTCAGTTGTGAAGCACTATGCGATGGGTCGCCGTGAAAATGAACAGTCATGGGTCGCCCCGGACATGCAAACGGTCTATTTTGGCGATGATGGTACGGATAAGATTTTCTACAAGTTCATTGCCACCACCCCCGGCGATTTGAGCGCGGGAACCTTGTACGCCGCCCGTTTGACCCAAACAGGCTCGAATGGCACGGACGATTTCGGCTTCACGATTGAATGGATCGAACTTGGCACAAGCGATAACGCCACAGTTGAAGCCGCAGTACGTGCGCTCGATGCGGGCATGTAATTTGAAGTAGGGGACTGTCGTAGGGGCGACTGATGAGGTCGCCCCTAGTTTCAATCTGCACCAGAAAACTTACCCGGCGGCGGTGGGTTCTACCGTCACTTCTGGCTCAACCATGTCGGGGGTTTCGGCGCTATCCTCATTATTCATGGGCATCATCATGCCGGAATATGATCCGCTCCCTACTATGCTGATTGGCACTTGTTGACCGTCTGTTTCGGTTTGCACATCGAAAAACAGGTCGAACGATGCCGCCGGGACGCTCATCATGGCGGTTTGTGATTGCTGCAAAAGCATACAGTCTGCTTCTGCTAAATCACCGCAAAAAACCGTCCCTGTATCTTGTGCCAATGCCGCCCCGCTCATAGTGAGCAGCACGACCAAAACCAGCAGAAAGGCTTTACGTATATTCAATTACTCCATTAGCTTACAAGCACGTTCATTGTAGCCTCTTGGAGTTTATAACGTCTTTAATAAATGACGAGTCTTTCTAAATTTTCATATGCTAGGGGAAGAAATCTACTCGTCGTCGGCATCATCGCGGGCGTGCTGCGTCCCGCTGAGGTAGCCAGACATCCATTTCAGCACGTCAACGGCGCTGTGCGGCAGTTGTTCGCCGGTCATCAACTGGCGATCTACATCATCGCCGCGCCGGATCAAGTTGGCTTTGCTGCGATGTTCCGCCAT
>JBBQRJ010000544.1:0-3510 GCA_038214955.1 Aggregatilineales bacterium
GGATCAAGCGACTGCTGTTGAACGGCGTACATGCTGATGATGTGCTGATCGCCGTGCGCGATTGGACAGCGTATGCCGATCCGTTTATGGCGGCGGCGCGGGCGTATGGCGTGCCAGTTTCGGTGAATTACGGCGAATCACTGGCGACAAACCCCGCGATCACAGCGTTGATGAATTTACTTGACCTGCATAAAGGTGATTTTCGACGGCGCGACCTGATGGATGCGCTGCGATCACCGTATTTCAAAATCCCCGGTGTGAGTGCTGATCTCATAGATGCACTCGAACGCGCCGCCTACGACGCGATGATCAATGCGGGGCGGAGTGCGTGGCTTGAGGCGGTTGATTTGCTGGCGATTCCCGCGTCTGATCCCGATGAGGACGGCGAAGAGGCGAGGACGATCCCTAGCTTTGACGCGGAAATCGTCGCGGCATTTCGAGCGGCACTGGTGATGTTCTTCGATGCGATCACGCCACCGGAAACGGGCAGCGCCCATGAGTACATCGCATGGTTGGAAGGGTTGATCGGTTACGACGCGCCTGATCCCGATGAGGATGCTGACGACTCACCTGCTGTACCCGCCTATACGCTCAACCTGCCAATAGCGATCCGTGAACTGCCTGACGAGCGATTCACGCAGTTGATGGAGCGCGATCTCGGCGCATTGGGCGAGTTCAAAAACCTGTTACGCGCTCTGCTGTCGGCGGCGTTTTTGCTCACCGCGCTTAAAATGAATGCCTTACCCGTCTCTCCGACCTCAATGCAGCCTCACCCCCCAACGCTCTCCACGACCTCAATGCAGCCTCACCCCCCAACCCCCTCTCCCGAAAAGAGGAGAGGGGGAGTCATAACGGCGGCGGAATTTCTGCGCGAACTGCGTATCTCTGTCGAGGGGGCGGCGTTCCAGCGGGGTAAAGCGCGTGAAGGGCGCGTGCTGATCACGTCTGTGTCGGATGCACGCGGCTTGCCCCACGATCATGTCTTTATCCCCGGCATGGCAGAAGGGATGTTCCCTTCACCAACGCCCGAAGACCCGCTTCTGTTGGACAGCGAACGCCGACGACTCGATCTCGAATATGGCATCAGACTGCCGACGCAAGCCGAACGCGCCGACGATGAAGGTTTGTTCTATGAATTGATCGGGCTGGCGCGGGAAACGCTTACGCTGTCGCGCCCTTGCTATAAGAAGGGTGAGGCGTGGTCGGAGAGCCATTTGTATCGTGCTGTTTGTGTTGTGTTCCCGCTGGTTAAGGTGGACAGCTTGCGAATTGGCGCAGCGATCCACGCAGATGATGTTGCCACACGCGGCGAAGCGGCGATCACGGCGGTGACATCTGCGCCCGCGCTGCGCTCATGGTTGGCAAGCACACACGCGGATTTCTGGCGTCATGTTGAACGAGGGTTGCGCGTAGAACGGGGACGTTTGTCACGCAGCCCGCACGATCAATATACGGGGCGCTTGGTGGATAAAATGCTCATAGACCTAGTGGCAGATAAGTTGTCAGATTCGTACCCTCCATACCCTTGGAGCGCGACTCAGCTTGCCGAATTTGGCGTGTGCAGCTTCCGGTTTTTTGCCAGCCGTTTGCTCAAACTCCAACCGTTCGAGACGCCCGAAGAAGGCATGGACAGCCGTCAGTTGGGGACGCTGCAACATGAAATCCTCGAAAAGACGTATCACGAAATCGGGGATCGCGGGTTGATCATCCAATCGGAACACGCCGAAGAAGCGTTAGCGATCCTCAAGGGGATCGCGGGGGAGGTGCTGCATTATGCGCCGATCAAACTGCGTTTTCGCCCGTCAGCACTGTGGGGAAAAGAAAAAGAGATCGTGCTGCGCCGTTTGATCCAACTGGTGAAACTAGATTTTTCGAGCGACAGCCCGATCAGCAAGAAGTTTCCCGGCGAACGTCACACCTATCAGCAAGAGACAGAATTTAGGGGACTGCCGCTCGATCTGGGTGGGGAACAGGTGCGTCTGAACGGAATCATTGACCGGATGGATCGCATCGGGGATCGTATAGTCATTATTGATTACAAAAGTGGCAGCACGAAGATTCCCAAAGAAGAGACCGAAAAAGGTAGAAACTTTCAGATGATGGTTTACCTGTCTGCGGCGCAGCAATTGGTCGAAGATGTGGCGGGCGGGATGTTCTGGCATGTGAGTGACCGTAAAACGAGCGGCGATCTATCACCGGATGACCCCGTGATTGACGCGGGGAAGGCGCACATTCGTAACATGCTCGTTATGGGACGTAACGGTTTGTTTTTTGCCAAAGCCAACGGTATGGAAGAAAGCAAATGCACGCGCTATTGTGATTTCGCGCAGTTCTGCCGCGTGAGCGTGACGAATCAGGGGAAGGACGCTCATGCAGCCGACTAAAGCCCAACACCGGGCAATTGACACACATGATCGCAACCTGATCGTGATGGCGGGGGCGGGCAGCGGCAAAACCCGCGTGCTGGTCGAACGCTACATCAAATTGTTGACCGACCATCCCGACTGGTCACTGAATGCGCTGGTAGCGATCACGTTTACGCAGAAGGCGGCGCAAGAAATGCGGGAGCGTGTGCGCCAAACGCTGCAAAAGGCTTTGCAGGATGCGCCCGATGAGGAGAAACAGATTCGGTGGGCGGGGCGCATCGCCGCGATGGACAGCGCCCGAATCGACACGATTCATGCGTTGTGCGCGTCTATTTTGCGGGCAAACGCGGCAGAGGCGAACATTGACCCCGGTTTCACCGTGCTTGATGAAACCGAAGCGGCGATTTTGCTAGATGATGTGATCGATGATGTGCTGCGCGGCTTACGCGATCACGAGTCGGCGGCGTTGTTCAGCGAGTACGAGGCTAAAGCTATTCGAGATGCTCTGAAAACTTTCGCCTATGGGGAGATTGTGCCGCTCAACGATCACCCGTTTGAGGCATGGCAGCAGCAGTGGCGAACGAACGCGGAACACTTTCTACGGGCGTTACGCGATGATCCTGAATTTTTGGATAGTGTGCGCTGGCAGCCTAGTCACCCGTACCCGCTCGGTGATGACAAACTCGCTCCCGCATGGAGAACCTTTTTGCTGCATCGGGATGATTTGCTGGCAGAGGATGTAGATCGTCAAGGAACAGCATTAGCGCGGCTTGCCGAATTGAAGAATGTGCATCTGGGTAAAGCCGATGGGTGGGGCGGTAAGTCAGAGGTTGAAGCGGCACGAGCGGCATTGAAGTTATCCCGACAGTGTGGTGAAGAATTTGTTAAGCAGGTTGGCAGTCCACCAGATGCATTGGATGAACGCGCCGCAACTTTTCTCCCGCTGTGGCTCAGCTTGATTGAGCAGGTGCGCGAGGCTTACCGTCTCGCTAAGGCGGATCGTGGGGCGCTCGATTTTGATGATCTCGAAAACGGGACACGGCGCTTACTGCAAAATCCTGATGTGGCGGCACGCTATCGCGGGACAGAGTTCAAACAAGTGCTGGTCGATGAATTTCAGGATACCAACCGCGCTCAATGGGAG